>NZ_JBEGDB010000224.1:0-13611 GCF_043638955.1 Bradyrhizobium sp. 31Argb
TCCTGCCACCCGAAAACTTGCCGATCCTCGAATGGCTCGGTATCAAAACGTCAAAATCACTGTGATGAACCACTAGTAGGTATAGAAAACTGTCTACTAGTCCAGAGGAGAGCAGATGACAGTCCGCCCAGCACACTCCGCCCTCAGCAAGCAAGAGCAATGGCTGAAGGTCTACTACTTTGCCCGAACCGCATTCTCCGCAGCCTGGGTGGCTGCGGCGTTCACGGTCGGACAACAGTCCTCGTCGATCGCAGCGATCCTTCTCCTGACCTATCCTGCGTGGGATGCGGCGGCCAATTATGTCGACGCATCGCGCAGCGGCGGATTGGCTGAGAATCGCACGCAGGCCCTCAATGTCGTCGTGAGCCTTGTGACGACAGTGGCCGTCGTTCTGGCTTTGCTGACGAGCATGAACTGGGTGGTCGGGGTGTTCGGTGCATGGGCGCTTCTTTCCGGACTGCTCCAACTTGGCACCGCAGTCCGGCGGTGGAAGAGTTACGGCGCACAATGGGCAATGGTGCTTAGTGGCGGCCAGTCAGCCGTGGCGGGCGGTTTCTTCATCGCGCAGGCTCTGCTGCCGACGCCGCCGTCAATCGCCAACCTGGCGGGCTATGCTGCCGTGGGCGCCTTTTACTTTTTGATTTCGGCGGTGTGGCTGACCGTGGCCGGACTGCGCCGCAAGTCCGCGCGGACCTCCTAAAGCGCGATGAGATGAGGATGAATCGTCATCGCGCTTTAGGTTATTGTTTGAGCATGATCTCCGCGCAAACGCTTCGCGTTTGTCGCGAGGGAAAACCGCTTCACACTTTTCCGGATCATGCTCTAACAAACGGACGAGCAGTGGCAACTGCGTTCACCCGCAGATTCAAACAGAGCCATCACGCTTTAGCTCGACGACGGCGTCGGTCTGCCCACGCTTTCGTACTTGAATCCGTGAGCGATGACGTCGCTTGGCCGATAGACGTTGCGGAGGTCGATGATGGCCGGATTGGCCATCTTCTGCTTCAAGCCGTCCAGATCGAGTGCGCGGAATTGCTCCCACTCGGTCACGATCACCAGCGCGTCGGCGCCCTCGGCGCAACTATACGGGCCGTCACAATAGGTGACGTCAGATAGTTCGGAGCGGGCCTGTTCGATGCCTTCCGGATCATAGGCCCTGATCTTTGCCCCCAGATCCTGCAAGGCCGTGATCAGCGGGATCGATGGCGACTCCCGCATGTCGTCGGTGTTGGGCTTGAAGGTCAGGCCGAGCAGCGCGACGGTCTTGCCGCGCAGCGACCCGCCAAGCACCGAGACGACCTTGCGCGCCATCGCGCGCTTGCGGTTTTCATTCACGGCCAGCACCGCTTCGACGATGCGGATCGGCGCTTCACAGTCCTGTGCCGTCTTGATCAGGGCACGCGTGTCCTTCGGAAAGCACGATCCGCCGAAACCGGGGCCGGCATGGAGGAACTTGGTGCCGATGCGATTATCAAGGCCGATGCCGCGCGCGACCTCCTGCACATCGGCGCCGACTTTCTCGGCAAGATCGGCGATTTCGTTGATGAAGGTGATCTTGGTCGCGAGAAAGGCGTTCGCGGCGTACTTGATCAGTTCCGCGGTGCGGCGGCCGGTGAACATCAGCGGCGCCTGATTGAGGTAGAGCGGACGGTAGATCTCGGAGATGGCCTTTCTGGCCCGCTCGTCATCCGTGCCGGCGACGATCCGGTCGGGATGCTTGAAGTCCCTGATAGCCGCGCCCTCGCGCAGGAACTCGGGATTGGAGGCGACCACGACGTCGGCGTCGGGATTGGCTTCGCGAATGAGTCGCTCGACCTCGTCGCCGGTCCCGACCGGAACCGTCGATTTGGTGATCACCACCGTGAAATCCTTGAGGCTGGCCGCGATCTCGCGCGCCGCCGCGTAGACATAGCTGAGGTCCGCGTGACCATCGCCCCGCCGCGACGGGGTTCCGACCGCTATGAAAACGGCGTCGGAATGGGAGACGGGATCGGCGAGGTCGGTCGTGAACGACAGCCGTCCGGACCGCGTGTTGGTTTCCACCAGCCGATCCAGATCCGGCTCGAAGATCGGAATCTCTCCCCGCTTCAGCGCCGCAATCTTCTCCGCATTCTTGTCAACGCAGGTGA
This sequence comes from Bradyrhizobium sp. 31Argb, assembly GCF_043638955.1. Taxonomy (NCBI): domain Bacteria; kingdom Pseudomonadati; phylum Pseudomonadota; class Alphaproteobacteria; order Hyphomicrobiales; family Nitrobacteraceae; genus Bradyrhizobium; species Bradyrhizobium sp. 31Argb. Next base: position 2,130 of record NZ_JBEGDB010000224.1, read on the forward strand.
CTTGATGCCCGAAGTCCGCAAAGCACGCGCCAGAGACCAGGCCGACGTAACCCGTGCCCACCATCGTTATTCGCATATCGGATCCTGAAAGCTCTTCTTAAGTGGATCGCCTACCGCAAGGCGCACGTGGATGCGTCACGCTGTGACTTGAACGGTCATAGCTGAACCATTTCCATGATGACCAAATGACGGTCAAAGGCAATCCCCAGCCCGTTTGCGGGGTTTGGGCCTATCCCAGCCCGATGCGGGCGCGTTGGTAGCCTCGATCGAGGATGGCCTGCCACCAGGGACGATTGTCACAAAACCAACGCGCCGTTTTCGCAATGCCGCTCTCGAATGTTTCCAGCGCGTTCCATCCCAATTCGCGTTCCAGCTTGGAAGCGTCGATGGCATAGCGGCGGTCGTGGCCGGGGCGGTCGGCGACGAAGGTGATCAGGTCGCGGCGGCAGGCGCCTTGTGCGCGCGGTGCGATCTCGTCGAGGAGATCGCAGATGGTTTCGACCACATGCAGGTTGGTGCGCTCGTTGCGGCCGCCGACATTGTAGGTCTCGCCGACCGCGCCGCGCTCGAGCACCAGCGTGAGCGCCTTCGCATGATCCTCGACATAGAGCCAGTCGCGGACGTTCTTTCCGTCGCCGTAGACGGGCAGGGGCTCGCCGGCCAAACCCTTGATGATCATGTGCGGAATCAGCTTTTCCGGGAAGTGATAGGGGCCGTAATTGTTCGAGCAGTTGGTGACCAGCGTCGGCAGTTCGTAGGTCTCGCGCCAGGCGCGCACCAGATGGTCGGAGGAGGCTTTGCTCGCGGAGTAGGGCGAGTTCGGCGCGTATGCCGTGGTTTCCGTGAAAAAGCCGTCGTCGCCGAGCGAGCCGAACACCTCGTCGGTCGAGATATGCAGGAAGCGGAATTGCTCACGCTTCTCGGGCGAGAGCGTGCGCCAATGGCGTAGTGTTTCCTGCAGGATGGTGAAGGTGCCGACGATGTTGGTCTGGATGAATTCACCGGGGCCGTCGATCGAGCGGTCGACATGGCTCTCGGCGGCGAGGTTCATCACCGCGTCAGGCTGGTATTTTTCGAACAGACGACGAAGGCCTGCGCCATCACAAATGCACTGCTTCTCGAAGCTGTAGTTCAGGTTCTGAGCGGCGCCGGGCAGCGAATTGGGGTTCGCCGCGTAGGTGAGCTTGTCGATATTGACGACACGGGCATGGGTGTCGCGCAGCAAATGACGCACGACGGCGGAACCAATAAAACCCGCGCCGCCGGTGACAAAAATGGTCGAGCTCTTGAAACGCATGATGAGCTGCCTCTAATGCTCGAAAGAACGATAAACCGACATTAAATATTCGCCGTAGCTGCTCTTGGCGGTCTTCTGCGCCACCCTGGCGAAGGCCTGGAGCGAGATGTAACCCTGGCGCAGCGCGATCTCCTCGGGGCAGGCGATGCGCAGGCCCTGTCGCTGTTCGAGGATCTGGACGAAATAGCTGGCATCGACCAGGGACGCGTGCGTGCCGGTGTCGAGCCAGGCAAAGCCGCGGCCGAGCACCTCGACATAGAGGTCGCCGCGCGCGAGATAGGCATTGTTGACGTCAGTGATCTCGATCTCGCCGCGCGCCGATGGCCTGACCTTGGCCGCGATGTCGACGACGTCGTTGTCGTAGAAGTATAGCCCGGTGACGGCGACGTTGGACTTCGGCTGCTTCGGTTTCTCCTCGATCGAGAGTGCGCGGCCGCTGCCGTCGAGTTCGATCACGCCGTATTGCTCGGGCGTCTTCACGACATAGCCGAACACCGTCGCGCCCTTCTTGCGTTGCGAGGCCGCGGACAGCATCTCCGGCAGGCCGTGGCCGTAGAAGATGTTGTCGCCCAGGATCAGTGCGACGGGATCTGTGCCGATGAACTCCCGGCCGACGATGAAGGCGTCTGCAAGTCCGCGCGGCGTCTCCTGCGTGGCATAGGAAAAACGCACGCCGATCTCGCTGCCGTCGCCGAGCAGCCGCTGAAACAGCGGCTTGTCCGGCGGCGTCGAGATGATCAGGATGTCGCGGATGCCGCCCAGCATCAGCGTCGACAGCGGATAATAGATCATCGGCTTGTCGAAGACGGGCAAGAGCTGCTTTGAGACCACCGTCGTCGCCGGGTAGAGGCGCGACCCCGTCCCACCGGCGAGGATAATGCCCTTCATGGTCAATCCGATTTAAATATGAAGCGGGTTATAAATAATCCGATTTCATTATAAAAATAAAGCCGAATATAATATGAATATTTATTGCTTCGATTAATTTGATGGTATTATTTTAGGGGTGTCATCGAGCCGGGCTTCCCGCCGTGCCAGTTTGGCGCGTTTGCGTGGCGATTTCGGAGTTGATATGCCACTCATGGGACGTGGCGCTGGACCAAGAACGCGCTGACCGTTGACCAGATTTCAACCGGTCCCGGGACCGGTAAGACACGTGGGTTGCGCTATGATGGCCAGGGCTAATCTCGTCGGCTTGATCACTGCTTTTGTTGTCTTGTGCGCATGCAATACCCAGGCGCATGCGATTTCCGTCGAGGTTGCGCGGGCCTGCGATGCCCTGGTGGCCAAGACGTTTCCTCCGCGCCAGATCGGCAACCCGGCCGCCGGCAGCGCCAAGGGGACGGGCAAGGATCAGCGGGAATTCTTCAATAAGTGCGTCGCGAACGGCGGCAAGATGGATGCCGAACCTGCTAAGGACGCGAAGTAGCCAATCCCTTTCAGCGCTTGCAATCCCTTTCAGCGCTTGCAATCCCTTTCAACGCTTGGAAGGCTTTTGCTCGCGCGTCGGGCAGGGCGAATAGAAGGCGCCGTTGGCGGCGTTGAAGCGCTCGACGCATTGATTGGGATCGGTCACCTGTCCCGACACCGAAAAGTCATATCCGATCCCCTTGACGACCAGGACGTATCGGCCGGGTGACAGGACCAGGCCGTCATTCTCCGGTTGTATCAGCAGCATCTTGGGCTGGTCGTCGACGGGACCGATCTTGAACGGAAAGGATGCGCTGCGAATAACCCAGGAGTCCCCGCCTGGCGTCATCTTCGCCGTGCCGGTGCTGTCGACACCCATCGTGCGCGAGACTTTGGCGACGACGCGAACTTCGACCGGGCCGGCGGAATCCGGACCCAACTCCGGCCTGAACGTAATGAATTTGACATCTCCGCCCGGAACGCTGGTCTGGGGCGGCGTCGGGATCGCGGCTGAAATGGCAACCCGCCGGTCCGGGACCTTGCCCGGCAGCACTTTCAACTCCTGCAGTTGCCTGTCGCTCAGGACGAAAACGCCGAACGTGCTGGGAAGCGGAAACCTGTGTTCGGCCGCGGGAGCAGGGGGAGCGGCTGGTGCCTCGGCCGCTGCCTGCGGACGCTCGATTGGCGCGGTTTCACGCGGCGCGGGAGGCGCGCTCTGTGCCGGCGCGGGCGGGGGGCGGTGCAGGAGCGCGGCAATACTGGACCGTGCCGATGGCCAGTAGAAGACGGCCGCGCCAGCGATCGCGAGAACGAGGAATACCGCTGCCAGCCGAATGGCCGTACCGAAGACGCCCGATCGTTTTGATTGGTTGAAGGGAGAGGGCGCCGCAGTCGGGCGCTGCGGCAATTGTGGCTTGGCCGTGCCTGGGCTGGTGGGCGACGCGGGCGGTACGACTTCCTGGCTTCGCTCGGCAGAGAAGCGTTCGACCTCGCCGATCGCGCTTTCGAGCACCTCCATGGTCTGCCGCGAATGCCTGGCGTCGCCATGTCCGAATTGCTCGAGCAGCCTGATGCGGGCCAGTTCATAGACCAGCTCACGCATTTGCGCCGGATCATTGGCGACGGACTGCACCCGCGCGGAGAGAATGCGAATGAACTCCGCCCTCATCGCCGAATTTTGTGCAGTGTCAGACGGGTCGCCGGAAGCAGTCATTGCAATCGATCAAACATCTTCCCTCTGCCTAGCAGCAAGAGCGCGGACCTCAAAGTCCGATGCATGATCTGTGGATGCCGCCACCGTCCGCCTGAGGACGGATGGACATAAGGCGCTTGCTTTTGCCGGAAAACCTGCAACATTCCGGGGAGTCATTCTTTAATCGGTACTTGATATGCGCGGCGTCCTGCCAATTTTGTGTCTTTCAGTAGTTTTGATGCAGCCGGCACTGGCGCAGGGCATCGAGGATCCGCCGAATTATCCAATGTCGGCTTCGCAGCGCGCGCAGAAGGCGCAGACAGGTCAGAGCGCGTCACGGCCCACGGCGATCCGCAACGTTGCAACCGGTAGCCTGCCGGCGGGCATGGCCGTCCAGCGGGTGTACCGGGACGGCAAACTTGTCGCACTCCCGCGATATTAGATCGCGGGAACCGTAGGCGGGCTTAGGCGTTTCTCGTCGCTCAGGAGGCAAGGCGATGAAGGGCGTATTGTTGTTCGCGGCTGTATTGATCATCCCATGCGCCGCTGCCGCGCAGGGGGTCCGAGACCCGTCGACCCCGAGCACGAACCAGGTCTTCACGGTAAATCCACCTCAGCAGCCTGCGCGTCCGACCGCGACGCCCAACGTACCGACCCAGATACCCTCGCCACCGCTAGGGGTACGGCGCGCGATACCTTCTCGAAGCGGCGTGCGGGGAAGCGGCGGCCATAGCGGCGGCGTATATTAAGGCGCACCTATCTCCGGTTGCGCGCGGTGGCAGCAGGATGAGCGGATTGAAGTCGGCGGCCACCATCATCCTTGCGCTCAGCATCCTTGATGGCGCAAGCCTGTCCCAGGCTCAGGAAGATGTCGCGGCCAGCGCCACCGATGATGGTCTGCTGCAGCCCGAAATATCCCGCAACGCGTGGCGGCAGAGGATCGAGGACGCGAAGATAAGAGCGCGGGAAGTCGCGCGCGAGAGGCGGGAGCACCCCGAGCTCTACATGCCGATTCCCGAAGATCCCGACCTCATCGCCACCGAGCGCGTGCTCAACGACGAAAGCCTGCAGACCGGCGACATCGTCTCAACCAACAAGGGACTATTTGTCTTCCGCGGCCGTATCGACCAGCCGCGGCGCCAGGAGGATTTCGTCCCTTTGTCCGCGCGATGAGCCCGGTGGCAGGGCCGCGTTGGCTGGCTGGTCGCCAGCAGCCGGGTTTTGCCGGCCGGCGCGGCCTGCACATAAAGAACCCAAAGCGAGGTGCTTGACGCGAGCCTGGACAACTCGCACATCCGAGCGAACCGTCCAACGAACGCCATCAACGCCCACGATTTTGCGCTGCAAATCGGTCAGAAAATTATGGCCTCACGCCCGAGCACCCGCATCGCCCGAAAAGCCCGCCACAAAGCTGAGGCGGATTTTGCCACTTGGCTCATGATGGCCAAGCTCGGTAGCTTCGATGACTTACCTCCAAATGCGCAAGCGTTCCTGCTTGACTATCGAGCCAGGCTTGAGCGGATGAGCGAGGCCGAGTCGAAGGTGGTGGCGGTTCGCGAAGTCTACGCCAGCTATTATAGCGAGATGGGCGGCCTTGGCCCGGCGCCAGAAATGGAAGCCCTCGTGACGTCAGTGGATGACGGCGCCGTGCGGTCGCAGGGACAGCGTAAGCCACAGCCCGCTCGGCTGGCCGCGTCCGCCCCCGACAGGCCAGCCGTCCGAAAATCCGTGCCGGCCCTGCTAATTTTCGCAGCCATGGTGGCTCTGATCGTCGCCTACAAATTTCTGATGAATTAGAGCGTTTTCGAGCGAAGTGGACACCGGTTCGCGTGAAGAAAACGCGTCAAAACAAGAATCTAACGCTTCGGCTTGGGGAGCACCATCCTGCCCTGGGAAACAACGCCACCCCACTTGGCGGACCAACCGACTTCCGAGGCGGAGGGCCGCTCGGCGACTTTCTGACCCCGAGCACCCTGCAGCGCAAACAGCGCGCCCTGGGGATCGACACATCGCGCGATCCAGCAGCCATCAGGCAATTCGATCGGCCCCTGGAGAATCCGGCCTCCGCCAGCATTCACGCGCTTGGCAGCCGCGCCGATATCGTCGACATTGAAATAATAGAGCCAAAACGGTTGCGACACGCTCGGAAGCTTGGTGAGCATGCCCCCGATCGTCTGTCCGGCCGCCGAAAACAATTGATACAAATCTGTGGGATCGGTTTCAGCGTTGGCCTTCTGCCAGCCAAAAAGTTCGCCGTAAAAATCAAAGATCTTGTTCCGGTCTTCAGCCAGCAACTCGTGCCAGCCCACACGCCCGGGCTCGTCCAACCCGACGGGTTGCCGTTGGCCATATGTCAGCCCAGCGACCAGCGCAAAGGTCGCCCTTTGCGGATCGGCGACCACTGAAATTCGGCCGATATTGCTGCCCGTTGGCGGTAGCAAGATAGCGCCTCCAAGACGCCTGATCTGTGTGGTTGTCGCATCCATGTCATCGACTGCGACGTAGCCGACCCATCTCGGCGTCGCCCCCAATCGCCGCCCCTCTTCCGGGAGATCCATAAGCCCGCCAACCGGAACGTCGCCGGCAGCAAGCACCGTGTAGGTCAGTTCGGGGGTCGACGCATCCTTCACACCCCAGCCAACGACCTCGCCATAAAAGGCACCTGCTGCCGCGACGTCCGTGGTCAGGAGTTCATACCAGGCGAAATGTCCGAGTTGATTGATCAAGCCAATTTCTCCGCTCAAGCCTGGCGACGATTGCGCACTGCATCAAGTCGCGCGCGTTGCAATCCGCGCTGCGGTGCGGACCTTCGTTGCGATCGAAGAAAATGCGGCGACTTCGTTCATGAAGATGAATGCTATCTGAACGAGTGTCGTTACATTTTCGTGTGTGCATCAATCTTGCCTGCCTTATTTGCTCGGCGTAGGATCACTTAAACGAAGATCCTTCTTGCAACGTTGGAGGATGCGACCATGGCGCGGGTGAAGCAAGCTTCGAAAAAGAGGCGAGTAACCAAAACCGCCGTACCGGCGCTAGGAGTCGCCGGACTAACTTTTTCGCTAGCGGGGAGCGCATCGGCAGCGGCCGTACCAACGGGCGACGTTCAACAGAGGCCGAATTTCTCACCTGGCTTGATGATCACGCTCGGTGAAGAGGAACTTGCCGACGTCAGCCTCGCCACCTTCCATCTCTTCGACAACGAAAACCTCGGCAGCGGCGTGCAGCTAGCCCAGCGCGGCTGCGGAGGCTGCCGTGGATGTGGTGGCTTCCGGGGATGCGGTGGCTTCCGCGGATGCGGTGGTTGTCGCGGCTGCGGAGGCTGTGGATGCAGATCCTGCCGATGCGGCTTCGGATGTGGTGGCTGTGGCATTGGAATAGGGGTAGGAGTGCCATGGATAGCCTGCGCGGGTTGCTGCGCATCCTGGGGTCGGTGCCGCTGGTGCTAGGCTGCGGCGCTTCCTGATTGTGTACCGACAAGCCACGATTTCATTGGCCGGGCTCGCGATCGACCCGGCCATTTTCTGTTTTCATTACAACGCTCGCGGCTCGCCGTGCGCGGGCGATCTGAAATGACAGGCAACAGGATCCGCGTGCTGACCCGATGAAAGCCAATCGCAAGACCTCTGTTGCGAAACAGACCCGCAAAGACATTTTGCGGTTCGCGCCAAACTTCACCGCCTATGTGCTTCCTCCCGACGCGGTCTGCCTCTATTCCGAGGATCGCAAATTCTTCCTGCACGGCGAGCTCTATTGCGCGCTGGCCACGGCGATCGGAAAAAATGGAAGAGCGGCGCCGGAGCTCATTCGCCAGCTTTCGAAGAGCTTCCCGCCCGACAAGATCGAGGAAGCGATCAAGCGGCTGCTCGAGCGCCGATATGTCGTGACGGCAGCATCGCACGGATTCGCAGGCGCTGTCGCTGGATATTGGGCGAGCCTCGGCCTGCCTCTCGAGCTCGCGGAACAGAATCTCCGCGATTGCCCGGTGCAGGTGGAATCGATCGATGTCAAAGGCGCGAGCGAACTTACCGCCGCCTTGAGCAAACTCGGCGTTCACTTCGCCAAGCGTTCGCCTAAGCTCGTGATCACGCTGGTGAACGACTATCTTGACCGGCGGTTGGCTGAGATGAACCGCGAGCGCGTAGCCGACAAGACGCCCTGGCTGCTGGTGCAGCCGTCGGGTGTGTTTCCGCTGGTCGGACCCGTGTTCAAACCGGGCGAGAGTGCCTGCTGGACGTGTCTGTTCGATCGCATGATACGCAATCGGGAGATCAAGGGGTTTCTCGACCGCGGACTGGCGCGTGCGGTCGCCGTATCGCCTCTGGTCAACGACACCATCGGGCAGACCGCCATCCACTTCGCTGCCGTCGAAATCGCGAAAGCGATTGCCTCCGGCTTTCGCACGGATCTGCGCGATCACATTGCAAGCTTCGACCTGACCGGTGCGGTCATCGCCAAGCACTATGTCGCGCGGCGCCCGCAATGTCCCACCTGCGGCAGCAAGAAGCTGCAGAGTCCGCGCCGGGCGGCGACGCCGATCGAGATTGCCGAGGGCAGAAAGCTCATCATGACCAGCGGCGGATACCGCACCGTGACGTCTCGAGCCACCGTGGCGCGTTTCCGCAAACATGTAAGCCCGCTGACCGGCGTGGTGACGCGGCTCGAGCGGATCGAGGCCGATCTGCCGATGAACACCAATTTCTACGCCTACCACAATTTCTCTGCGCCGGCCCAAAGCATCGACCAGCTCAGATCGGGACTGAGCGGCGGCAGCTTCGGCAAGGGCTCCACGGCCGAGCAGGGCGAGGCCAGCGCGTTGATGGAAGCAATCGAGCGCTACTCGGGCATTTTCCAGGGTGACGAGATCACGACGGAGCGCCGCTTTATCGATTTCGCTCCCGGCGACGCCGTTCTTCCCAACGACGTCCAGCTTTTCAGCGAAGCACAGTTTCAAAGCAGACATGCCCCGTCACCGGACGATTCACATCCGGTTCCTGAGCCGCTCGATCCCTCGACCAAGACCGAGTGGTCACCGGTCTGGTCGTTACGCGACAAGCGCTTCAAATATCTTCCGACCGGCCTCTTGTACTTCTTCTATGGCGGCTTCCATACCGATTCCAACGGATGCGCGGCCGGTAACACCCGCGAGGAAGCCATCGTTCAAGGCTTCCTCGAACTGGTCGAACGCGATGCCTATGCCATCTGGTGGTACAACCGGCTGGAGCGTGCCGAAGTCGACCTCAAGCAATTCGACGATTCCTATGTGCAGGATCTGCAAGCCCAGTTTGCCGATGCCGGACGCAGGCTTTGGGTGCTCGACATCACCAGCGATCTCGGCATTCCCGCTTACGTGGCAATCACGCACTGGATGCAGAACGGGCACGAAAATATCGAGTTCGGTTCCGGCGCGCATTTCGATCGCCGCATAGCCCTGCTGCGTTCCCTCACCGAGCTGACCCAGTTCATGTCAATCGGCTTGATGGGCGGTGGAAGCGGCGAGAAGCCGACGCTTGACGGTGTCACGCCGCTGCGCCTGGAGGATTATCCATTCCTGATCCCCAGCGACAATCCGATCGTCCCGCCGGCGCCGAGCCTTAAGGTTCACGACAATACGCGCGACCAGGTCAATGCCTGCGTCGAGATCGCCACCGGCGCCGGATACGATTTCCTCGTGCTCGACCAGACGCGGCCCGACGTCGAGGTCCCCGTCGTCAGAGTGCTCGTTCCAGGTTTGCGGCATTTCTATCGCCGCTTCGCACCGGGCCGGCTTTATGATGTTCCGGTGAAGCTTGGATTACTGGATCGCCCGCGACTGGAAAGCGAACTCACTCCGTTCCTACCACACACCTGAGGGCTGGTCTTTGGTGCGCGCTCCCCGGAAAAAGCCAACCAGGAAGATCGCGCCACTCATTGCTATCAGATTGAACGGTCGTTTCTCCCTTCATATGCAGGCGGATGGAAGCATCGCCACCTCCCTGGGCGACTATTCGGTCAATCTGGGAACATTCAGCGCGGCCGCGATGGACCGCGCGGGACATCTGGCTACCGGTCTGCCGCTCGCTTCCTTTGCCGGCAAGAGCGCGCTTGCGAGGGAAGTCGACGTCCTGGTGCATCGACTGGCGCGGCACGGGCTTGTCGAATACCGCCTGTCCTCTCCGCGTGACGAGCAGGACCTCGTGGTCATCGAGCCGCAGGTCGCTGGATACTGGCCGCAATGCGCAAAGCTGGGCAATGGTGACACCGTCGTGTTGTCGCGCTTCGCCTATCTGCGCCGGCGCGGCAACGAGATGGTGCTGGAATCGCCGCGCGCCGGCGCGCTGTTTCGGATTGGCGATCCCGCCATCGCGGCCACCCTCGCTGCACTGTCACGGCCGCAAAAGATCAGCAAGCTTCGCCGCCACGCGGCCTCCTTCAACCTCGATCTCCTCGCACTGCTGCTCGACAGCCAGATCCTGCTCAAGCTCGACGCGAAGAGCGGCGAAGGCCTTCGGTTGAATGAAGGCGACGGCAATCTCGTTCTCTGGGACTTTCACGATTTCCTGTTTCATACGCGGAGCACGGAAGGCCGGCATGCCAATCCGCTTGGCGGCACCTTCGCCTATGCGGACGCCGTTCCACCGCTGCCCGCGGTGCGTCCACCCTGGCCGGGAAAGAAAATCGATCTGCGCAAATTCTCAACGTCGGAGCCGATCTCACCCTTCGCGAAGCTGTTGCGCGAACGCCATTCGATACGGGATTTCGACGACGAGCACCCGATCACGCTCGCCGAGCTCGCGCAGTTTCTCGACGCTACAGCCCGCGTCCTTTCGGAATGGAGCGGAGCGAATTTCGACGGCGGTCCCGAAGTGACCTACAGCACACGGCCCTATCCGGCGGCGGGTAGCGCCTACGAGCTGGAATTGTACCTGGCTGTCTCGAACTGCGAGGGGCTGCCACGCGGACTTTACCACTACGACGCGGGTGGCCACGCACTGGTAGCGATCGGCGCTTCAGCCCAGCAACTCCATGCGCTCTCGACTGCGGCCGAGTTTGCCATGGACGCGCCCGGCCCGCCGCAGGTCCTGATCACGATCGCCGCGCGCTTTGGGCGGATCTCCTGGAAATACAGCTCGATCGCATATTCGCTGATCCTGAAGGACGTTGGCACCCTGATCCAGACATTCTACCTGGCGGCGACTGATATGGGCCTTGGCGGCTGCGCCATCGGCACCATCAACATCGATCTGTTTGCAAAAATGACGGAGCTCGAATTTCATGTCGAGAGCCCGGTCGGCCAATTCGCACTCGGACGCGGCAAGAAACCGCTGGCCGCAAGCTAGAGAGGCAACGGAAGGAAGCGAACTCCTTCTTGAGCCGGGTGAGGACCTGCCGCTGGGCCCCGGCGGTGTGGCTTCAGCGCCTCCGCGGCATGTGTTGGAGCAGGTCTACAGTGGAATCGGCTTGCGGTTCCTCCCCGCGCGGCGTAATTTTCAACTACACGTAGATCATTCGGAAGCAATCTGTCGGGTTCGGCCTAGGCCGTGTGGACAGTTACCTTATCCAGAGCAGAGTGGCGGCAATGGCGACGACGGCGAAGTAGTTTCGCG
>NZ_JBEGDB010000225.1:0-13527 GCF_043638955.1 Bradyrhizobium sp. 31Argb
CGACAAAGCTCGCGCCAAACTCGGCCGCGCCTATCCAGCCACCCCCAAAGAGTCAAAATCACTGTGATAGACCACTACTCGCCCATCGCCCCGGGACTGAAGGAATTTCACGACCCGACGCCGAGCCCTTACGCCTACGACCTGAAAGCCGCCGCGAAGCTGCTCGACGAGGCGGGACTGAAGCCGACCGATGGCAAGACGCGGTTCCGTCTCACGCTCGACTTCAATCCTATCACCACCGAGGGGCGGCGCCTCGCCGAATATATCCGCGCCTCACTCGCCAGGATCGGCATTGCAGTCGACCTGCGCGCACAGGACATCTCCGCCTTCGTAAAGCGCATTTACACGGATCGCGATTTCGACTTCGCAGTGAACGGCGCGAGCAATCTCTTCGATCCCACTGTTGGTGTGCAGCGACTCTATTGGTCGAAGAGTTTCGTCAAGGGCGTGCCCTTCTCCAATGCAACCCACTATTCGAATCCGGAAGTGGACCGGCTGCTGGAGCAGGCCGCGGTAGAGAACGACCCCAAGACCCGTGTCGGACTGTTCAAGAAGTTCCAGGACATCGTGGCGGAAGACATTCCCGACCTCAACCTGGTCTCGCCCACGTTCCTCACCCTGCACAACGCGAAGATCCACGATCTCGCGACGACCGCTGACGGCGCCGAAGGCAACCTTGCGCACCTTTATGTCAAATGAGTCACGCCCCCCGGCGTCGGCTCGCCGGAACCGTCCATTGAACCTGTGAGGCCCGCTCGATGCGCCTTCTTTCCCGTGCAGGCAAGAGCCTGAGTCGTACCGCCATCCAGGCGTTGCCGGTAGTGCTCGGCATCGTGGTCTTGAACTTCCTTCTGCTGCAACTTGTACCCGGCGACGCGGCCGACGTGATCGCCGGTGAATCCGGCTCCGCCACGGCCGAGACGATGGCAGCCCTCCGAAAGCAGTTCGGACTCGATCAGCCGGTGCTGATACAGCTTGCCAACTATCTCGATCACCTCGCCCATCTCAGTCTCGGCTTCTCTCCGCGCTACAACACCCCCGTGGGCGATCTGATCATGTCGCGCCTGCCCTTCACGCTGCTGCTGATGCTGAGCGCCTTCGTACTCTCGCTTGTAGTCGGCATCGCCTTTGGCGCGTTCATGGCCGCCTTCGCGCGGCGCTGGCCGGATCGGGCTTTGTCGCTGTTCGTGCTGATACTCTATTCGGCACCAGGCTTCTGGGTGGGCCTGATGATCATCGTGCTGTTCTCGGTGAAACTCGGCTGGCTGCCGAGCGGAGGCGCGATGACCGTCGGCGCCGACCTGACCGGTCTTGCCCGAATGGGCGACCTTCTCACCCATCTGGTGCTTCCCAGCATCTCCCTCGCCTGCTTCTTCACCGCGGTGTACGCGCGGCTGACCCGCTCCGCCATGCTTGAAGTGGAGCGGCAGGACTTCGTACGCGCCGCTGAGGCCAAGGGCCTCGGCCCCTTCGCCATTCAGATGCGTCACGTGCTGCGCAACGCGCTGATCCCGGTCACCACGGTTGCCGGCCTCCACCTCGGCAATCTGCTGGGCGGAGCCATCGTCGTGGAGACGGTGTTCGGCTGGCCGGGCATGGGACGGCTCGCGCTCGACGCTGTGATGGCGCGCGACTTCAACGTCCTGCTCGGCGTTCTCCTTCTGTCGTCCTTCGTAGTCATCGTTGCCAACGTGCTTATCGACCTGCTGCACGCATGGCTTGACCCGCGCATCGAGTCCGTTTGATGTCGACCAATACGACGAGCCTCCCCGTCACCCTTCTTGCCGTTCCGGCAGCGAAGAACGGTCGACTTTCCGCCTTCCTCAGGCAGCCGACCTTTGTCGCCGGTCTTCTCATTCTTGGCGTCGTGATGACGCTAGCTTGCGTGGCCGACCTGCTTTATCCGGGCGATCCGCAGGACCTGGTGGGTCCTCCCCTTTTGTGGCCGTTCCAGAAGACGGAGTTCCCGCTCGGCACGGATTCTCTCGGTCGAGATATAGCCGCCGGCCTCGTACATGGCGCGCGGGTCTCACTGATCATCGGCTTCTCGGCGGCCTCGATCGGCCTGCTCATCGGCACGCTGGTGGGCGCCGTGGGCGGCTATTTCGGCGGCTTAGCGGACAACGTACTGGTGCGCGTCACCGAGTTGTTCCAGACGGTACCAGCCTTTCTCCTGGTCGTCGTCATCGTCGCCATCGGAGAACCCTCGCTCAAGGTCATCGCACTGGCCATTGGAATCGCGTCCTGGCCGACCATCGCGCGCCTGGTACGCGCGCAGTTCCGTTCCCTGCGCGAGCAGGATTTCGTCATGGCGGCACGCAGCCTCGGTTACTCCGACACGCGCATCATCTTCGTCGAGATCCTGCCTAACGCCTTGCCGCCGGTCGTGGTCACCGCTTCCGTGATGGTCGCCGGCGCAATCCTCACCGAGACCGGGCTTTCGTTCCTCAACATGGGTGACCCGAATGTTGTCTCGTGGGGCTCCATGATCGGAGACGGGCGAGAGATGTTGCGGACGGCGTGGTTTCTCACCGCCCTTCCAGGCACCGCCACGGCGCTCACGGTGCTCGCCCTCAACCTCATCGGCGACGGCCTCAACGAGATCTTCAATCCGAGGATGCGAGAACGATGACCGCGCCGAATTCCGCCATGCCGCCGTCCACCAGGACTCCCGGATCGATCCTCCGATCGCAAGGGCCGCTTCTGGACGTGCGCAACCTCTCGGTGACGTTCCCTGGCCACCTTGCGGTACGCGATATCTCCTTTCACATCGACCACGGTGAGACCCTCGCCCTCGTGGGTGAATCCGGCTGCGGCAAGTCGGCCACCTCCTTCGCGCTGATGCGCCTGCTGCCTCGCGGCACCGCCGTCGCCGGAGAGGTCAACTTCAACGGCATCGACCTGTTCAGGACCGATGCCCGCGCGCTCCGGAACATCCGAGGCAAACGCATCGGCCTCATTCTTCAGGAGCCCATGACCTCGCTCAATCCGGTGCGGACCATCGGCGACCAGATTGCCGAAGGGCTTGTACGGCACGAGAAGCTCACCTGGACACAGGCGCGGACCCGCACAGCGGAGCTGCTGGACCTCGTACGGATTCCCGACGCCGCCAGGCGCTATGACGACTATCCCCACAACATGTCGGGCGGCATGCGCCAAAGGGTGATGATTGCGATGGCAGTGTCGTGCAATCCGCAGCTCGTCATCGCCGACGAGCCCACGACCGCCCTTGACGTCACCCTGCAGTCGGAAGTTCTCGAACTACTCGACAGCTTGCGCAGGCAGCTTCAGATGGCGCTGCTCCTGATTACCCACGATCTCGGCGTGGTGGCGCAATGGGCCGATCGAGTAGCTGTGATGTATGCCGGCCGCATTGTGGAGCAGGCCGCGGCGCACGACCTGTTCGAACGGCCAGTCCATCCCTATTCTCAGGGCCTCATGCGGGCAACGTTGAGGCTCGATGACGGAACCCACTACAGCAACGCGAGATTGAGCGAGATTCCTGGAAGCGTCGCCTCTGCTGCAGGCGAGCAAGGTTGCGCCTTCGCGCCGCGCTGCTCGCAGGCGACTGAGGCTTGCTATCATGCACCTCCTGCACTTGTACCGTTCCGTGACCGGCTCGTGGCCTGCCGTGTTGCCGTCGAACCTTCCGAGGAGCCCTTCCGTGCAGTTGTTGGACGTTGAGAACCTTCAGACCAGCTACCATTCGCACGGGCGCATCCTCAGAGCGGTGGATGACGTCAGTTTCACCGTAGGAAAGGGCGAGACGGTCGGCCTGGTCGGAGAATCCGGCTGTGGCAAGTCGACGCTCGGCAAGACGATCCTTCGCCTTGTTCCGAGCTCGGCCGGACAGATCCGCTTTTCGGGTGCCGACATCGCGCCACTATCCGGCAAGGCGCTCATTCCCTATCGCCGACGGATGCAGATGATCTTCCAGGATCCATTCGGCTCCCTCAACCCTCGCCAGACGGTGCGGACCCTGCTGGATACCGCGCTGAAGGTGCACCGACTCGGAGACGTGACCGAACGCACCAGGCGGATCAACGAGACGATCGACCGGGTCGGCCTGCCCCGCACCGCGCTGTCCCGCTATCCGCACGAATTCTCCGGCGGCCAGCGCCAGCGCATCGGCATCGCGCGCGCCCTGATCCTCGAGCCGGAACTCATTGTCTGCGACGAGCCAGTCTCGGCCCTCGACGTCTCGATCCAGGCGCAGATCCTGAACCTGTTGGTCGACCTCAAGCGCGACCTCGGTCTGTCCTACCTGTTCATCTCCCACGACATGTCGGTGGTGCGCTATTTCACCGACAGAGTGCTGGTGATGTATCTCGGTCGCATCGTGGAGAGCGGGAGCTATGAGACGCTGTGGTCAAACCCGCGCCATCCCTATACCCGCGCGCTGATCGACGCGGTGCCGTCTTACGATGCGCAGAAGAAGCGAACGGCGGTAGTACTCAAGGGTGATTTGCCAAGCGCCTCGCAGGTGCCCTCCGGTTGCCGCTTCCGCCTACGCTGCCGTTTCGCGCAGGAGCGCTGCTCGGATGAAGAGCCGGCATTGCGTCGGATGCCGAGCGGGCAGAGCGTCGCCTGTCATTTCGCGTGAGAAAGATCGCCCGGGAGCTATTGCTGCCGGCCCCATCGCACATGAGGTTTTTCCGTGAACCATGATATCCGCCGCATCGGCGTCCTCGCCCCACCCGCCAATGTGGCGGTGGAACGGGAGTGGCCACGTTACCTGCCCGATGGGGTGGTCATGAACCACAATCGTCTCTCGCGCACTTCCACGGCGGTCGCGAAGGACGAGCTTCTCGCCATGAACGCCTCCGTCGAGCGGGCGGCGCGCGACCTCGCGTTTGCCCAGCCGGAGGTCATCGTCTACGCCTGCACCTCTGGCTCGTTTCTCAACGGACCGGACGAGGCAGAAGCACTGTCCCGCCGCATCGAGGCGCTGACGGGTATTCCTGCCGTCACAACCTCTCAGGCGGTAATCGCGGCACTGCACGCGTTGCGGGCGAAGCGAGTCTTCATGATCACTCCCTACGCCGACGCGGTGAATGCGGTGGAGGCGTCCTTTCTTGCGCATTTTGGCGTCACCGTCGCAGGCATGGACGCCTTCCGCTGTGCCCAATCCTCCGAAATCCGGGCCCTGACCTCCGAGCAGGTGGCCGAACTCGCACGCGCGCATCATGGTGAGATTGGCAGCTGCGACTCCCTTTTCATCAGCTGCACCAACCTGCTCACGATGAACGAGATCGACGAGCTTGAAGCGGCTTTGGGCGTGCCGGTGGTCTCCTCCAACCAGGCGAGCCTGTGGGCTGCCTTGTCGCAGATGAAAATCGCTGCACCTTCCGCGCCGGGACGGCTGTTCCGGCAGGCTGCGTGAGGATACGTCGCTCAGAAGGCCATGCCCCGGAATGTCTCGAACACCTGCTGCGCAGCCTCGTCAACGCTTTCATCGCGCATATAGAGATAGAAGGTAACGTCCGGCAACCGCGGCAGGTCGTCGGCCTCTCCCAGCACGCGCAGATCCGGCGTCAACATTTCGATGTTGCGGGCCGTGATTCCCAGGCCGGCCCTCACCGCCGCGCGAATGGCGAGGAGATTGAGACTGAGATAAGCGATGCGCCAGGAGAGATGGGCACGGTCCAGCGCGTCGATGGCAAGCGCGCGAAATAGGCTTGGTTCATTGGACAGAATAAGCGGCAATTGCTTCTTGCGCTCGAACTGGTAGTCAGCTGCACACAACCACCCCGTAGGGGAGCTGCGCAGCGCGATGCGCGGCAGGTTTGGATCAAGCCTCGTCGTGATCGCGAGATCGAGCTCGCCCTTCTTGAGCTCCTCCATCAGAAAAGGGCTGCGACCGGTACGGACTTCAAGCAGGACATTGGGGTGGCTCTTGGCGATCCGCCCGAGCATGATCGGCAGAATGTTTTCTGCCATATCATTGCTGGCGCCAAGCCGCACCACTTCGGTTTGCCCCGGCCTGGTGGCGAGCGCCGCGTTGGCCTCGTCATTGAGCGAAATGATGCGCCGGGCATAATCGAGCAGCTTCATGCCGTCATCCGTGAGCCGCTTCGTGCGCCCCTGCTTTACCATCAGCAATTTGCCGACATGGCTCTCCAGACGCTGCATCTGCTGGCTGACCGCGGATTGCGTTCGATGCACCCGTTGCGCCGCCGCGGCAAAGCTTTCGGCATCCGCGATAGCGACGAATGTACGCAGCAGATCGAGGTCGAGATTGCGCATGGACGATCCAGAGAGAACCGGGTCAACAAATTAGGGTAGCTTATGAGTCTCGTCGCGACATTTAAATTGTGAGGCCACGGCTTGGGGCGTAATCATGTAACGAAACCCTCTGTTCTTCAGTAAGAAGGCAGTACGAACGACCCATGGAGCGCTCCCGCGGTGTCAAGCAAGATTTCTGCCAATCGATTAGCAATCCTGCAAGATATCCAATATTCCTCCGGTCGCACCCGCCGCACCGCTCCGCTTCGCCCCTGAGGTTCGTGCCATGAAGAAAGACACGCTTCTCGTTCGCGGCGGCCGTGCGGCCACCGGCCCCGTCAACCCGCCAATCTCGCGGGCCTCCACAATTCTCTTCAAGGATCTTGCTGCCTTCGACGCCACCCGCGCCGACCGGTTCGGCGCCTTGCGTTACGGCATTCACGGCACCGACACACTTTTCGCACTCGAGCACGCGCTCGCCAAGCTTGAAGGCTGCCATCGCGCCATCGTGCTACCGTCAGGTCTTGCCGCCATCACAGCCGCCCTCACCGCGGTAGTCAAGGCGGGTGATCACCTGCTCATGGTAGATACCGTCTACGGACCCACGCGCGCGTTCTGCGACGGATTGCTAGCCCGCAATGGAGTCGAGACGACCTACTACGATCCCCTGCTAGGCTCCGGTATCGCCGACCTCATCGGTGACAATACGCGGGCAATATTCTGCGAGAGCCCCGGCTCGCTCACCTTCGAGGTGCAGGACGTGCCGGCCATCGCGAAGGCCGCCCATGCGCGCTCGATCCCGGTTCTGTTGGACAATACCTGGGCAAGCCCGCTGTTCTTTGATGCCCTCGCCCACGGCGTCGACATATCAATCCAGGCGGCGACCAAATATATTTGCGGCCACTCGGATGTGATGATGGGCACGATCGCCACAACCGAACGGTGGTGGCGGCCGGTGCGCAACGTGGTGGCGGACCTCGGCTTTTCCACGAGCCCGGACGACTGCTATCTGGTGCTGCGCGGCATGCGCACGCTCGGCGTAAGAATGCGCCACCAAATGCAAAGCGCGCTCACGGTGGCGCGCTGGCTTCAGGCTCAGCCGGACGTGCGGCGCGTGCTGCATCCCGGCCTGCCCCACGATCCCGGGCATGCGCTCTGGTCGCGCGACTTTACCGGCTCGTCCGCACTTTTTGGCGTCGAGCTCGCGGCCCGCTCTCAAGCCGCGCTCACGGCCTTCATTGATACACTGGAGCTGTTCGGCATCGGCTCGAGCTGGGGCGGATATGAGAGTCTCGCCTTGCCGGCGCGCTTCACGCGCACCGCCCGGCCCTTCCCGCTCTCGGGCACTCTCGTGCGCCTGCACATTGGCCTTGAGGATTCCGACGACCTCATCGCCGACCTCACCAAGGCGCTTGCTGCCATGCGTGCGGCGGAAACCGCAGCAACATGAGTCGTCCGCGCCAGATCCGACTCTTTGTATCGAGAGACCGCACAAGGACATCCAGATGACTGAGACTTCTTTCGCCGAGATCCTCGCTGTCGCGAAGCCTGCGAGCCTCACCACGGGAGGTATCTTCGTCGGCCGGCTGGCATCGGGCGTGGCCATCGAGATTCCCTACCTTATTGCCAAGGGCGCCAAGCCGGGAAAGTGCCTGTGGCTCAACGGACAGGTCCACGGCGATGAGATCAACGGCATCGTTGCCGCCCTCGACTTTGCTCGCGGACTCGACCTCTCCGCACTCTCGGGCAGCGTGGTGGTGAGCTCGACCGCAAACCCGCTAGCCTTCGACGGACGTCGCAAGAAAGCGCCGCAGGACGATATTGATCTTGACCAGTCCTTTCCTGGTGCGGCCGCAGGACTGAGTTCCGAGCGTATGGCGAAGATCTTCTTCGAGGCCTCTGCCGCTGCCGACGCGCTGGTGAACCTGCACACTATGGGCACGGCTTTCGATGCGGACCCCTACGCTGTCTACAAGGTACATCCCAACGGGCGCGTCACCGAGGCCGAGCTGTTGCGCCTTGTCGCTCCGTTCGCACCCGCCGTCGCGTGCCGCATGAGCATCGCAGGCGGCACCGGAGAGCTTCCGGGCAACCTCGCCGGCGCCCTCGACTATCAGTGCCTCGACCGCGGACAGATCTCCTTCATGATCGAGCTTGGCGGCGGCGGACGCCTTGTGCGGGAGCATGTCGCGCAAGGCATCGCCGGCTTCGACGGGTTGGCACGCGGCCTCGGTCTTCTGCCCGAGACGGCTGTTGGCCCGCACAGTCTTCGCCAGGTGACCAAGCGCCGCCACGTGACGTGCTCTGAGGGAGGAATCTTTCGCGTGCATGCCGTCCCCACCCAGATCGTTCCGGCCGGGCAGGCTCTGGGCGAGGTCATGGACCTGCACGGCGTGATACGCGAGCGCGTGACGCTTCCATTCGACGCGCTGATCATCGGGATCCGCCGCGATCCGGTGGTGCATTTCGGCGATCGCGTTGCTTTCGTCGCCGAAGCATGGGCCGACGTACGGACTTGAGCCCGCGATGGACCGACGAAGAGACGGCTGAAGGAAATCGCCATGGCCCTGCGTCGCTTCCCCCATCTTGCCCACTGGGGTGCGTTCACCGCCGTCGTCGAAGATGGACGGCTGGTTGGTTGCGAGCCCTTCGCAAGCGATCCCAATCCATCGCCGATCCTCGGCAACATCGTTCCCTCGGTTTATTCGGACAGGCGCATCCGACGGCCTGCGATCCGCGAGAGTTGGCTCAAGCATCGCCACCGCGCCGGTGGCGATGGCCGCGGCCGCGAGAAGATGGTCGAGGTGGACTGGGACGAGGCTCTTGAACTCGTCACCGAGGAGATTCGCCGGGTAGAGGCGAAGCACGGACGCGAGGCGCTGTTCGCAGGCTCCTATGGCTGGTCTTCCGCTGGGCGATTCCACCACGCACGCTCGCTCATTCGCCGCTTCTACTTTTCCGGCGGCGGTGCGGTGGATCAGCAGGGCAACTACAGCTGGGGCACCGCGCAATTTCTGCTGCCTTATGTGATCGGCACGTACAGCCCTCTCACGGGACGCATCACCGCGTGGCCGAGCATCCTCGAACATACCGAGATCTTTCTCGCCTTCGGCGGACTGGCGCTGAAGAACGGACAGGTCTCCTCCGGCGGAGCCGTGCAGCACACGCAGGAGCTCTGGCTGCGACGCCTTGCCGAGAAAGGCATCCCTGTCGTCAACGTGTCTCCCACGCGCGGCGATTGCCCCGACTTTTTGCGCGCCGAATGGCTTCCGATCCGGCCCAATACCGACGTGGCATTGATGCTCGCGCTCGCCTACGAAATCCTGCGCATCGGCGGTGAGGATCGCAATTTCCTCTCCACTTACACGGTTGGGCACGAAACGCTTTGCGACTATGTGCGCGGCGTCGGTGACGGCGTCCCCAAGACGCCGGAATGGGCCGAGCAAATCTGCGGGCTGCCCGCGGCGGCAATTGCAAGGCTCGCCGCGCAACTCGTCGGCCGACGCTCCTACATCACCTGCTCATTTGCAGTCCAGCGAGCCGAGCACGGTGAGCAGCCTTACTGGATGGCGATCGCCTTGTCGGCGCTGCTCGGACAAGTCGGCCTGCCGGGCGGTGGCTTCGGATTCGGTCATGGCTCCATGAACGGCGTGGGCAATCCGCGTCCTGCCACGCCGGGTCCGGAAATGGCGGTGGGACGCAATCCCCTCGGCCGCGCCATTCCCGTGGCCCGCATCGCCGACATGCTCCTCCAGCCAGGCACTCCTTATGCCTTCGATGGACGACGCGAGACCTATCCCGACATCAAGTTCATTCATTGGGCGGGAGGCAATCCCTTTCATCACCATCAACAGCTCAATCGTCTGCTCATGGGTTGGCGGCGTCCGCAAACGATCGTTGTCAACGAGATCTGGTGGACGCCGACAGCGCGGCTTGCCGACATCGTGCTCCCCGTGACCACGACGCTGGAGCGCAACGATATCGGGGGATCCTCCCGCGACCGCTTCGTGGTGGCAATGCACCAAGCCATCGCTCCATTGCACGAAGCTCGATCGGATTTCGATATATTCGCAGATCTCGCCGCTCGTCTCGGCTACGAAGCGGCCTTCACCGAGGGCCGCGATGAGATGAACTGGCTGCGCGATATCTATGCCCGCTGCGCTGCGGGAAACGCGCAGGGCGGGATTGCTTTCCCTGATTTCGAGAATTTTTGGGCGGAAGGCATGCTGGAGCTGCCGGAGCCGAATCAAGATTTCGTGCTGCTTGGAGATTTCCGGGCTGATCCCGCCGCTCATCCGTTAAAGACGCCGAGTGGCCGTATCGAACTCTACAGCGAGACCATCGCCGGCTTCGCTCTCCCGGATTGCGGCCCGCACCCGGCCTGGATCGAACCAAGAGAATGGCTGGGCGCGGAATCGACGCAACGTTTTCCACTGCACTTGCTTACTGTTCAGCCGGCTGATCGGCTGCACAGCCAGCTTGATTTCGCGCCGCTCCCTCAAGGCAACAAAGTCGCGCGGCGCGAATGCATCGCCCTCAACCCGATGGATGCTTCGGCGCGTGGCTGCAAGGACGGTGATCTCGTGCGGGTGTTCAATGATCGGGGAGCGTGCCTTGCCGGCGTGCGGGTCGATGCGAGCATCAAATCGGGTGTGGCGGTGATGGCAACCGGCGCCTGGTTCGATCCCGACATCGAACACGAGGGCGCGCCGGAACGCGCAGGAACCGCGAATGTGCTGACCCATGACGTCGGCACATCTCTTCTCACACAAGGCCCGAACGCAATGAGTTGCCTCGTGGAGGTGGAGCGTTTCACGCTCGCCTGACCTGCTGGTCCTCGCCCACAATCTTGATTGCGGCGCATGCTTGTCCTTCACAGGAGCGCGGCGCGGACTGCGCGAAAGAACGCCGCTGTCGCGCATCAGGCCGTTTAGGCGCTACCTCCAATTGCAGACAGTGCCAGCGGAGACTTAGACTACTGGTTTCCGTCGTAAGCTTCCGGCCGAGGCGCTACCATCGAGCGATATAAAATCGCGGAAAATCGTAGGTTGGCGTGCAAAATTGTAGTCTTGGTAGCGGGGGAGCGCTACCGTCTTTCCCCACATCGCGCCACCATTTCCTTCAAACGCGCGGCTTTATGGGTTCCTACAACGAGGCTGTCGACGAACTGTTCAAGTCCGTCACTCCAGCGGTCTCGAAACTCTCGGCGACCAGAATGACATGGCGTGGTTCTTGCTTCGTAAAGCTCGTCATCGTCGAGGTACTAGTCCATGTTCCGAGCACACTATCTTGTTGTCCGAAGCCGCGCAAAGCAGCTCCTGCTCGCGCTAGTACCAGGCGGCCAGATCGATGCGTATTTGCCGCTCGTCAGATATCATCATGTCCCTCTCGCTCGTTTCCGGCCAAACGCCTCCACTCGCCGGCAAGCCCCACCGACTTCGCGCGCTGCGGCCACCAAATGGCTTAGAAAGGGATTAGATGAAGCTGACGCGGCGTTGTAAAATATGAATTTTCTGCCGGCTGATTAGCCGAAGGCTATACCTACCCGTAGTTGCGAGTATCCGCCTTCGGGTTTATGACACACACCAACAGTCCGGGTTGCCCCATAAGCGGATCGAGGAGCGCTTGTTTCCGCCCGTTACTCCCTATTTCCGCCAACTTTGATCGCCACGTAACTAGCGGATAATTTGACCGAAGCGTGGCCAGAAGGGTCCGCGATCAACGATTTCAATCGAAGCGGTTTGCAGAACGCGAATGAAAAGCGCTGCGCTATTTGCCCTTGGCCTCTTGTCTGCCGGTTTTTGGTTGCACGACAGCGCTAGATGTCAAACCTCGCTTGCCCCGCCGCTTTCGCTTGCGCCGCCGTTGACTGACAAGGGTTCGGCACCATCGGCGACGACCAATGTTGGAACGCCATCGGCGACCGATGGCGTTTCGTCTACACCGGTCATCGGCGGGCTCCCGTCGTCGCCTAAACCAGCCGCCGACTACGATGGCTTTAGCGTCGGTATCGTCGACGACGGCGACACATCAGGCCAGACGACGCGACGGGCTAGGTCGCGCGCGGCAAGACAGTCCAAACTCAGTCAAGAGCCCAATAGTATCGCAGGGCTGCAATCGGTCGATCAAGCGGAAGACGACAAACTAAAGCGCAAGCTTACGATCTGCCGCGGCTGCAAGTAGCAGGTCGCCGACAACCCCCGGCCAAGCTTCGCCTTCGGGTACTCACGCCGCGATTTTCGCAGGCCAACCCGCGCAGGTCATCTGCCGCCTTGGACCCCGCGGCAAGCTGCCAGCATCGACTCGTGGGCGCTTCGACGATCGTCGACGATGCCGGCGCGCTCGGGCGTAGTGGTGATGAAGTCCGCCCAAGATGGCGCGTGAACTGATCACACCAGTCTGCTGAACCGGGCGGAAAACCGGCGCATCCTTGTTAAGGGATCGATGAGTTCTGACGCGGTTGTAGTAGTCCGCATACGATCGCAGGATTCGGCGCAGATGCGCCTCGCCTAAGACTATGATGTGGTCCACACACTCACGCCGGATCGATCCGATCAGCCGTTCAGCCGTTCAGCCGCCAGCTTAGGCGATTCCATCACGTCAGCAACTCGGATAAGGTTTCGGTACACACAGCTACTTCGAATTCGCGGAGACGATTCTCGTTACGCCGGCCTGACGGGCCGGCAGTTTGGAGGATGGCTAACTAACGCACTCTGCATCCGCTCCCTGATTTACGCAGACCGCACGGTATTGAGGAACTTGCCTACTTCGACCTTCAGCCGGTCGCTGTCGCGCGCCAGCGATCGCGCCGCCGAAAGCACCTCCGACGAGGCCGATCCTGTTTCGCTGGCCCCTTGTTGCACGTCGATGATGCTGGAACTGACCTGATGGGTGCCCATCGCCGCCTGTTGCAGGTTTCGCGAGATTTCCTGTGTCGCCGCACTTTGCTCTTCGACTGCGGAGGCGATCGTCGATGAAATCTCTGACATCCGCTCGATTGTTGCACCGATTTCCTTAATCGCGTCCACCGACTCCCTCGTCGCGACTTGGATCCCGGCGATCTGCTGGCCGATCTCGCCGGTGGCTTTCGCCGTTTGCTCCGCCAAAGCCTTCACTTCGGACGCAACAACGGCAAAGCCACGGCCGGCATCACCGGCCCGCGCCGCCTCGATCGTTGCGTTCAACGCCAACAGGTTGGTCTGCCCAGCGATGCTGCTGATCAATTGTGAGCGTCATCCGGCGACCACGCACTGAGGGCTGATCTGGTCGGCTAGGAAGATCTCGTGGATTGTTTCGTCACGA
>NZ_JBEGDB010000226.1:0-13249 GCF_043638955.1 Bradyrhizobium sp. 31Argb
GGCTCCCTCGTTTGAGATTTCGACAACCTCATTCTGGCACAACTGATGCCGTAGGGGGCCGTCCACCCCATCAACCAAAGGATTTCGTGATGTGCTCCGATGCCTCCCACCGTCATTGCGAGCGCAGCGAAGCAATCCATCGCACGGCAAGTGGAGGCATGGATTGCTTCGCTGCGCTCGCAATGACGGGGTGACTTGCCCGCACCACAACAACTCCCTGTGGTTATGGGGCCCGGCTCAAGGCCGGGACGACAGCGCGCGCTAGAACTTCTCCACCCAGGGACGCAGCTCCATCTCCCAGGTCCAGGCGCTGCGCGGCTGCTGCAGCACGTTCCAGTAACTCAGCGCAATCGCGTCGGGATCGAGCATCGAATCCGGACGGTCCTCCGGATCAGGGCGCGTCTTGCTGCGGATACCGCCGTCGATAACGAAATGCGCGACATGAATACCCTCTGGCGATAGTTCGCGCGCCATGCTCTGCGCCAGTCCGCGCAGCGCGAACTTGCCCATCGCGAACGATGACGATTGTGCATAGCCTTTGACGCTGGCCGAAGCCCCCGTGAACAGGATCGCGCCATGCTTGTTCGGCAGCATGCGCTTTGCTGCCTGCTGCGCCACCAGGAAGCCGCCGAAGGCCGAGACCGCGATTGCGTTGGCGACATCGGCCGGCATGAGGTCGATCAGCGGGCCGCGCGCCCGCGCGCTCGCGTTATAGACCACGAGATCGGGCGTTCCGATCTCGCGCTCGACCAGGCCGAACAGACGTTCAACCTCGTCGGCGTCCGTTGCGTTGCAGGCAAAGGCACGCGCGCCGGTTTCGGTGCAGAGTGCGCCGAGTTTTTCGATTTGCCGTGCGGCCAGCGCCACGCGAATTCCTTCGCGCGAAAATAACCGCGCCAGCGAAGCGCTGAGGCCTTCGCCGACACCGACGATCAGGGCAATCTTGTATTTCGGGTTTCCATGAGCTTTCCTTGAGCTGCCGGAGAAGATTTTGCTTTGGCAGGAAGCTGCGGCGAAATTGGCTCTCTCGCCGCAACCGTATGGGGCGACATCCCGGCATTCGATGTGCGATAGTCTCATCCAACAGATGAGGAAACGAACCAGAGATTTCAATGCAGCCACTGCAACAACATCCGAACGCCGATATCGCCAACCAGCCGGACCTGCTCGCGCCCGATACCTCGGGCATGAATTTCTACCGGGACGATCCGGCGCTTCAGGACCTGCTGCGACTGCATCTGCCCGACGCGCTGCTTCGTCATATCGAACCGCATCTCGATCGGTTAGGCGCGCTCGCCGGTGGCTACCTCGACGAATGCGCGCGGCTTGCCGACCGCCACGTGCCGGTGTTGCACCAGCGCGACAAGTTCGGCCGCGACGTGCAGTGGGTCGAATATCACCCGGCCTATCGCGAATTGGAGAAGGCCGCGTTCGGCGAGTTCGGCATCCACGCGATGTCGATCCGCAAGGGCGTCCTGGGCTGGCCCGACAAATATCCTGTGGTGGCAAAACACGCCTTCACCTTCCTGTTCAACCAGACCGAATTCGGCATGGGCTGTCCGATCAACGTCACTGACGGCTGCGCGAAGCTGCTGGCGAATTTCGGCAGCGAGGCGTTGAAGGCAAAATACTTGGACGGCCTGACCCAGACCGACATGAGCAAGCTGACGCAAGGCGGTCAATTCATGACCGAGAAGGAGGGCGGCTCCGACGTCGGCACGCTGACCACAACTGCGGTGCAGGAAGGCGATCACTGGCGGCTCTATGGCGAGAAATGGTTCTGCTCGAATGCGGACGCCAAGGTCGTGATGCTGCTGGCGCGGCCGGAAGGCGCCGGCCCCGGCACGCGCGGCGTCGGCCTGTTCCTGATGCCACGCTTCCTCGATGACGGCTCGCAGAATCGCTACCGGATCGTGCGGCTCAAGGACAAGCTCGGCACACGCTCGATGGCCTCGGGCGAGATCAAGCTCGAAGGCGCGATCGCCTATGCGGTCGGCAAGCTCGACCGCGGCTTCGTGCAGATGGCCGAGATGGTCAACTCGTCGCGGCTCTCCAACGGCGTCAAGTCGACCGCGCTGATGCGCCGTGCGTATCATGATGCGATGACAGTGGCGAAGGGCCGCGTCGTGTTCGGCAGCCGCATCATCGACCTGCCGCTGGCGCGGCGGCAATTGATGAAGATCATGCTCGCGACCGAGCAGGCGCTGTCGATGAGCTTCTTAACGGCGGATGCGCTTGACCGTGCCGAAGCGGGCAGTCAGGACGCGGCGGCGCTGCTGCGCATCCTGACGCCGACCTTGAAATTCCGTGCCACCCGCGATGCGCGAAAGGTCTGCGGCGATGCGATGGAGATGCGCGGCGGCATCGGTTACATCGAGGAATTTGTCACCGCGCGGCTGCTGCGCGACGCGCATCTCGGCTCGATCTGGGAAGGCACCGGCAACATCGTCGCGATCGACGCGTTGAAGCGCGCGGTTGGCCGGCATGGCGCCGATGCGGCGCTTGCCGCGGACCTGCACGCGCGGCTCGACGACAGCGCCAATGTGCCGCAGGCCTGGCGCAGCCGCCTGCATGAACTCACCGATCGCTCCATCGGCTTTGCGCGCGAAGTCGCCGGCCGCATGGACAACGAAGCGGAAGCACGGCGCGCCACCAGCCTGCTCTATCACGTCGCAAGCGCGGTGACGCTCGCCTGGGAAGGCGGGCGCATCGATGAGATGCGGGGCGATGCACGGCGGCTATTGCTGTCGCGCCTGGTGATCGACCATCGCGTTGCCGCCCATGATCCGTTCCGGCTGACGGAAAATACCGTATCGCGCGCCATCACCGATCACCTGCTCGGCGACCGCGCCGTCGGCATGGCCGAGGTTGGCGAATTGCTTGCCGCAGCGTAGGCTGCCGCTTCCACCTCTCCCTTCGGGAGAGGTGGAGAGAGCGTCGCGACAAGATAGACGCAACGATAAACAACAGAGGGGAAACACCGATGAAGGCCGCCGTCCTGTACGAAGTCAACAAGCCGCTCGTGATCGAGGACGTCAGCCTGCCTAATCCCGGACCGCGCGAAGTGCTGATCCGCACTTCCGTCGCCGGCCTCTGTCATTCCGATCTGCACTTCATGGAGGGACTCTACCCGCATCCGCTGCCCGCCGTGCTCGGCCATGAATCCGCGGGTGTGGTGGAGAAGGTCGGCTCCGACGTGAATTATGTGAAGCCCGGCGATCACGTCGTGACCTGCCTCTCGGTGTTCTGCGGCACCTGCGACAACTGCACCACCGGACGTACGGTGCTTTGTACCGACACCACCGTGAAGATGCTGCCGGGCGCTTCCAACCGGCTGCAATGGAACAGGCCGGAGAAGTTGAACCAGTTCCTCAATCTCTCGTCCTTTGCCGAGCAGATGCTGGTGCATGAGAATGCAATCGTGAAGATCCGCAAGGACATGCCGCTCGAGCTCGCAGCCCTGATCGGCTGCGGCGTCATCACCGGCTATGGCGCTGTCGTGAACACCGCCAGGGTGCAGGCCGGCGAGACGGTGGCGGTGATCGGTTGCGGCGGCGTCGGCATGGCCGCGGTCAACGGCGCCGAGATCGCGGGTGCTGGCCGCATCATCGCGATCGACACCAATCCGGCGAAATTGCAGCTCGCGACCAAGCTCGGCGCCACCGACATCATCGACCCCAGGAATGGCGACGTGGTGCAGCAGGTGCGTGAGCTCACCGGCGGCGGCGTGCATCATTCCTTCGAGGTGCTGGGCCGCAAGGAAACCGCGGAGCAGGCCTTCGGCATGCTGGCGCCCGGCGGCACCGCGACCATCGTCGGCATGATCCCGTTCGGCCAGAAGATCGAATTGCACGGCTTCGATTTTCTGCGCGAGCGCCGGATCCAGGGCTCGTCGATGGGCTCCAACCATTTCCGCGTCGACATGCCGCGGCTGGTTGAGTTCTACATGCGCGGCAAATTGCACCTGGAGGACTGGATCTCGGCCAAGCTGAAACTGTCCGAGATCAACGAAGGCTTCGCCAACATGAAAGCCGGCAAGACGCTCCGCAGCGTGATCATGTTTGATAGCTGAGGCACTCTCTGTCCGTCATGCCCGGGCTTGACCCGGGCATCCATCCATCTTCGCAAAGACGTCCTTGTTAGCGATGGATTGCCGGGTCAAGCCCGGCAATGACGGCTACGCGTCACCGCGTCACATGCGCCGATACCGCGAGCCATTTCCCGTTCTGCTTCGCCCAGCAATCAGTGTATCGCCCCTGCGCCTGCTGCCCGTCCGGCGCGGTGTAGCTGGTCGCCCCATGGATGATGGCGAAGTCGCCCATGATGCGGATCTTTACATCATGCGCCTGCAGGTTCCTGATCGCCACCGGCTTCGCGGTCTGCTCAAGGAAGCCGACGCGGTCGACCAGCGATTTGTCGGGATTTGTGCAATAGAACTCCGGCGCCAGGATCTCATCGAAGCGCCTGACGTCGCAATTCTGCACCGAGGCGACATAGTCGCGATTGAGCGCGGTGAGTTCGTCGATGTCGTTGGTCATTTGTATTCCTCCTTGTTCCCGTCATTGCGAGAAGCGAAGCGACGAAGCAATCCATGCCTCCGCGAACGTGGATGGGTGGATTGCTTCGCGGAGCCTGTCATCGGGCGGCGCTTCGCGCCGACCCGGTGGCTCGTGATGACGTCAGTCATCAAACATCTTTGGCGGCACGAAGCCGCCGAATTCGCGCTCGATCAGTTCAGCCAGTTTCAGCGGCGTGCGATCCTCGAGCCAGGGCCCAACGATCTGTACGCCGATCGGCAATCCATCCGGCGCGAAGCCGGTCGGTATCGCTGTTGACGGAAGCCCGGGCAGCGTCGCGATTCCGGGCCAGGCGAGCTGGTCTGGATAGACGTGTTCCTTGCCGTCGATCATGATGCGGCGTTTCTCCTGCCCGGGCGAATGGTCGTGCGGATAGGCCGGCGTCGGCATGATAGGGCAGATCACGGCATCGAATGTCTTGAAAAATTCGCGCCATTGTGCGCGGAGCCGGGTGCGGCCGCCGTCGGCCATTACCCAGTCGCGATGACTGAGCGCGATGCCGCGCAGCCGTTCGGCGGCAAGGCTGGTATCGCTCTCCGGTAGCGCCGCGGCGGCCTGCTTGGCCCCCTCATAGACGTCGGGCGCGAAGGAAGCGGCGAGGAACGACATCAGTATCCGCATATAGAGCCGGGTCGATGCGGCGAAGTCCGGCAACAGCTTGCTCTGGCGCTCGACCTTGACGCCTGCCTTGGCGAGGTTGGCGGCGAGTCTTTCGATCGAGCCGCGTACCACCGAATCCGTCGGCATCACCGGATCTGTGTCGATCAGCAGCACGCGGAAGTCTTTCAGCGCGGCATGTCGCGGCGCCGGCAGTTCGAGCCGGTAGGCGTTGGCGTCGAGCGGATCGGGGCCAGCGATCGCATCGAGCAACAACGTCAGATCGGCCGCGCTACGCGCCATCGGGCCGATCACCGAGAGATCGCGGTTGAACGGCAGCGGCGGCAAGGGAGGCGGCGTGTGACCGCGCGACGGCGCCAGCGCGTAGCTCGGCTTGTGCGCATAGACGCCGCAATGAAATGCCGGCACCCGCAATGAGCCGCCGATGTCGGAGCCGAGCGAGAGCGGCCCGTAACCTGCGGCGAGCGCGGCCGATGATCCGCCGGACGAGCCGCCCGGTGTGCGGCCGAGATCGTAGGGGTTGTTGGTGGTGCCGTAGATGTCGTTGTAGCTCTGCCAGTCGCCGAGGACGAGCGGCACATTGGTCTTGCCGAGGATGACCGCGCCGGCATCCTTGACCCGCGCGACCGAGAGTGCGTCCTCGGTCGGCGTGAAATTCTTCTGTTCGGGAATGCCCCAGGTCGTCGGCAGCCCGGCAACGTTGTAGGATTCCTTCACCGTGATGGGGATACCGAGCAGCGGCTTTTGTTCGCCGCGGGCAAGTGCTGTGTGGGCGGCGCGCGCCGTGGCCAGCGCACGATCGAAATCGCGCACGCAGACCGCATTGATTTTCGCATCGTGACGCTCGATCCGGCCGATCGCATCCTGCGTCAGTTCGACCGCGGATACTTGCTTTGCGGCAAGCGCCGCCGATATCTCGATCGCAGTCTTGAAGCTCCATTGCGATTTGGCCAAGGCGAACTCCTGATGTGATGGCGGTGCTGCAACAATGATGGTCACTTTGCATGACCGCCGCAAGCGTGAGACGTCACGGCGTGATGCGCCGACGATCATCGCCGATCTGACGGTACCAATGCTTGACAGGGATTGCTGAGCTACGCGGCGCCGATCAGAATCCCGACACCGAGAACGATGGCGCCGCCGAGCACGATCTGGAACACCGCCTGCAGGAACGGCGTGTCCATGTAGCGCGAGCGGATGAAGGCGATCGCCCACAATTCGAAGAACACGATGATGCTGGCGATAGCGGTCGCAATCCAGAACGCGTTCGGCCAGGTATCGGGAACGAGATAGGGGAGGGTGTGGCCGAGGCCGCCGAGCGTCGTCATCACTCCGCAGGTGAGGCCGCGCAGCCACGGCGAGCCGCGCCCGGTCAGCGAACCATCGTCGGACAGCGCCTCGGCAAATCCCATGCTGATGCCGGCGCCGATCGAGGCGGCGAGGCCGACCAGGAAAGTCTGCCAGTTCTGGTGGGTGGCAAAGGCGGCGGCGAACAGCGGCGCCAATGTCGAGACCGAACCGTCCATCAGTCCGGCGAGCCCGGGCTGCACATATTGCAAGACGAACATGCGCCGCCGGGTCCGGTCCTCCTCGGCGCGCACGTCGGGCTTCAGGATATCGTCGGTCAGCCGGACGGCGAGGTTCTCGTGGTGTCGCTCTTCCTCGGCGAGATCGCCGAGCAGGCGGCGCACGCCGACATCCTGGGCCTGTTCGGCGGCCTTGGCATAGAAGCGTTCGGCCTCAAGCTCCATCGTCTCGACTTCCTTGCGGATGGTGTCGAGCGGCAGGTTCTTGGTCAGCCAGATCGGGCGGCGGCGCAGAAAGCCCCTTACGTCCTCGCGGCGGATTGGCGGCAGATGCGGGCCGAACCGCTGCTCGTAGAGCTCAAGCAGCCGATGCCGGTGGCCGCGCTCCTCCTCGGCCATCTGCTCGAAGATCTTTGCAGTATCTGGATAACGTTCGGCGAGGTCCTCTGCGAAGGTCATGTAGATGCGGCTGTCCTCCTCCTCGGAGGCGATCGCAACCGCCAGCACTTCGCGCTCGGTCAGATCGGCAAAGTTCTTCACGGAGCCGCCTTCTCATCTAGTTTAGAATTATTCTAAACTACTTAGGAGGCCTTGGCTACCGCGTCAATCACCTTCCGCCGCGCGCGTCGCGCAGGAATGCGAGCAGGAGCCGGCTCACCTCCGCCGGCTGCTCCTGCTGCACCCAATGGCCGGCGCCATCGACCAGATGGCAGCCGATCATATTGCTGCAGGCCTTCGATTGCATCGCCTCGAACACGCCGGGCCGCTGGTAGGTGCCCCAGTCCTGCCTGCCGGAGATGAAGCAGGAGGGCACGTCGATGGCGCGGCCCGACCATGTCTGCAACTCCGGGACGAACGCGCCGGAGGTGCCGCAGCGATACCATTGCAGGCCACCCTGGAAGCCGTTGCGTTCGTACTCGGCGCTGTAGAAGGCAAGCTCGTGATCCGGCAGCCACTTGTTGGCGGCGATGTCGGCGGCCGACGGCATCTCTTTCGCCACCGTGACGGCCATGCCCTCGGCGAGATCCATGATGTAATAGGTCGGCAGCTTTGCCAGTTCGCCCGCGGACCAGGACTGCAGCGGGTAGGGCTTGTTGTCTTTCCAGTCCGCGCTCTTGTGGTGGTAATAGGCGCGCAGGAAATCATGCACGCCCTGCGGTGCGCGGTACATGTCGGTATTGGCCTCGCGCGTCGAGTAGTACCATTGGTAGTGCTTGCGCGGTCGCGGCAATGCCGCGAGCTCGCGATGCACCGGGTCCTCCGTCGCAGGTTTCGCCGGCGCATCCGCGGTGTCGAACGGCAGCGATGGCGGGCCGCCGAACGGCGCGCTCATCATTGTCACCGCCCGGAACACATCCGGCCGGATCAGCGCGCACCACGCCGCGACGGACGAGCCGAAATCGTGCCCGATCACGGCATCGACGTGTTTGTAGCCGAACGCCGACACCAGCCCCAACGCATCGCGCACCAGATTGGGGAGACGAAACGACGCGAGGTCGCCGTCATAGTCGCCATCCCAGCCCGTGGTGCGACCATAGCCGCGCTGGTCCGGCGCGATCACGTGATAGCCGGCCTCGGCCAGCACAGGCATCACCTTGCGCCAGGAAAAGGCGAGCTCGGGAAAGCCGTGCAGCAGCAGGAGGCAAGGCCGACCTTTGGTCTCGAAACCGGCCTCGAGCACATGCATGCGCAGGCCGTTGATATCGTCGACATAGCGGGAGCGTATGCCTAAGGGGAGCGGAATGTCGGGGAGGTCGGTCATGGCGTTTCCATCCACGTCTTATTGTGCGCGCGACTGTAAAGACGTGGACGCCCGGGACAAGTCCGCTCGTGGGCTGCCGTAGGGTGGGCAAAGCGAAAGGTGGGCACGATGCGCTTTGCCCACCCTACGGCTTATGCCCTCGCCGGCGCCGGCCAATAGCGGTCGCGGAGATGGCGCTTCACCAGCTTGCCGGTCGGCGTGCGCGGCAGCTCGGCTTCGAAATCGATCGAGCGCGGGCATTTGATCGCAGACAGCCGCGACTTGCAGAACTGGATCAGTTCGGCCTCGAGTTCCTTGCTGGCCGCAGCCATGTCGTGCGGCTGCACCACGGCCTTGACCTCTTCGCCCATCTCCTCGTTCGGGACGCCGAACACCGCGACGTCGGAAACAGCAGGATGCGTGATCAGCACATCCTCGGTCTCCTGCGGATAGATGTTCACGCCGCCGGAGATGATCATGTAGCTCTTGCGGTCGGTGAGATAGAGGAAGCCTTCCTTGTCGAGATAGCCGACATCGCCGAGCGTCGACCAGCCCTTGGCGTTATAGGCGCGCTTCGTCTTCTCGGGATCGTTGTGATAGGTGAATGCGGGCGCGTCGGCGAAATAGACCGTGCCGATCTCGCCAACCGGCAGCTCCTCGTCGTCCTCGTCGAGGATCTTCACCTTGCCGACGACAGCGCGGCCGACCGTGCCGCGGTGCTCCAGCCATTGCTGCGAGGTCGACACTGTGACGCCATTGCCCTCGGAGCCCGCGTAATACTCGATCAGGATCGGCCCCCACCACTCGATCATCTGGGCTTTGACATCGACCGGGCAAGGCGCGGCGGCATGGATCGCACCCTTCAGCGAGGAGACGGCGTAGCGCGTGCGCACCTCATCCGCCAGTTTCAGCATGCGCACGAACATGGTCGGCACGAGCTGCGACTGCGTCACCTTGTGCTTCTCGACCAGCTTGAGGAATTCCTCCGCGTCGAACGACTCCATGATGATCGAGGTGCCGCCGAGCACGATCGCCATCATGTTGAAGCGCAGGGGAGCGGCGTGATAGAGCGGCGCCGGCGACAGATAGATGGTGTCCGCGTTCATGCCGCACATGTCGGCGCACAGCACCCGCAGGAACGGGTTGGGCACATCGATCGGGTTACCTTCGAACTGCTTCTTGATGCCCTTGGGCCGGCCGGTGGTGCCGGAAGAATAGAGCATGTCGTAGCCGGCGACCTCGTCCGCAATCGGCGTGGTCGGCTGCACGACCGCTTCCTTGTCGAAAGAGCGGAAGCCGGGCTGCGGCTCGTCGAGCATGAACCACAACGGTTCGCCTGGCTCGCCCTTGATGAGCCCCTTCACCTGCTCGGCACATTTCGGCGAGGTGATGAAGATCTTGGCGCCGCAGTCCCTGATGATATAGGCGATCTCGTCCTGCTTCAGGTAACGGCTGATCGCGGTGTAATAGAGTCCCGCGCGCTGCGCCGCCCAGCAGATCTCCATGAAGGCAAGCCGGTTCTCCATCAGGAACGCGATGTGGTCGCCGGCCTTCAGTCCGAGCGAACGGAACAGATGCGCGCCCTGGTTCGAGAGCTCGTCGAGCTCGCGATAGGTGATCGCCTTGCCGGTGCCGGCCATTTGATAGGCGATCTTGTCCGGATGCGTGCGGGCGTGGATGGTGGGGTGGGTCATGGGATTTCCTCAAGACGCGAAGGGGCGAATGGCGAATAGGGAGTGGCGAATAGAGGAAGGTCAGTTTGTCCCTATTCGCTACTCGCTACTCGCTATTCGCCCCTTGCTGACTGGCTGTTAGTTTTGTTTGTTAGAGCCGTTCCACAATCGTCACATTCGCCATGCCGCCGCCTTCGCACATGGTCTGCAGGCCGTAGCGCTTGTTGCGCTGCTTCAGCGCATTGATGAGCGTGGTCATCAACTTGGTGCCGAAGCCGCCGAGCGGATGGCCGAGCGCGATCGCGCCGCCGTTGACGTTGAGACGGGCGGGATCGGCGCCGGTGGTCTTCAGCCACGCTGTTGGCACCGAGGCGAAGGCTTCGTTGACCTCGAACAGGTCGATGTCGTCGATTGTCATGCCGGCCTTCTTCAGCGCGCGTTCGGTGGCGGGCAGCGGCGCCTCAAGCATGATCACGGGATCATGGCCCAGCATGCTCATGTGGTGGATGCGCGCCATTGGCTTGACGCCGAGCTGCTTCAGCCCCTTCTCGTTGACGACGAGCACGCCGGAGGCGCCGTCGCAGATATGGCTCGAGCTCGCCGCGGTCAGCTTGCCGTTCTCGGCGATCAGCTTGACGCCCTTGATGCCCTCGCGGCTGGCGTCGAAGCGGATGCCTTCGTCGATGTGGTGGGTGTCCGTGGTGCCGTCGGCGCGGGTGATCTGCACCGGCACGATCTCGTCCTTGAAGTGGCCGGCTTGCGTGGCCGCAATCGCGCGCTGGTGGCTGCCATAGGCATATTCGTCGAGCTGGTCTTTGGAGAGACCGTATTTCTCCGCCATCATCTCCGCACCGGTGAACTGGCTGAACATGATGTTCGGGTAGCGCTTCTCGATGTTTGGGCTCTTGTAGTAGCCAAAACCGTTCTTCTGCGGCAGCGACGAGGCAAGGCCCATCGGCACCCGCGTCATCGATTCCACGCCGGCGGCGATCACGATGTCCATCGAGCCGGACATCACGGCCTGCGCGGCGAAGTGCAGCGCCTGCTGCGAGGAACCGCACTGCCGGTCGATCGAGGTGCCGGGCACGCTTTCCGGCAGCTTCGAGGCCATCACCGCGTTGCGCGCGATGTTGTTGGATTGCTCGCCGGCCTGCATCACGCAGCCCATGATCACGTCCTCGACCAAAGCGGGATCGACGCCGGAACGATCGACCAGCGCGTCCAGCACGGTCGCGGCCAGGTCGGCCGGATGCCAGCCGGCAAGACGTCCCCCCTTGCGGCCGCCGGCGGTGCGAGCGGCGGCGACGATATAGGCCTCGGCCATGTCTTAGTCTCCCTGAGTGTTCTGGATGGGCGTTTCAAAGATGGCGGGATTAAAAGGGCCGTCACGGATTTAGTCAATCAATCAATTAACTCTTGAGATGCGGCGCGGCATCGGGTTATCTGCCCGGCGGATGTTCCGGCAGGGAAGATGGCAGCACAGCTAAATACCAGTATACCAACGCGCCTTCCGGCCGGCAGAAACGCCACGGCGGAGAAGCTATTGGTCGCCGCAAGCGAATTGATGATCGAGCGCGCCTCGATCGAGGTGTCGCTGTCCGACATCGCCCAGAAGTCCGGCGTCAACGCCGCGCTGGTGAAATATCATTTCGGGAACAAGGACGGGCTATTGCTGGCGCTGCTCGCGCGCGATGCCGCAACCGAGATGTCGCAGCTCGAATATCTATTGGCGCAGCCGATCTCGCCGACCGCGAAGCTTCGCCTGCACATCGGCGGCATCATCCGCGCCTATCACCAGTTCCCCTATATGAACCGGCTGATCCATTATCTCCTGCACGAGAGCAGTCCTGAGGCCGCCGACGAAGTGTCGAAGTTCTTCGTCGCGCCGCTGCTGGATTTCCATCGCCGCCTGCTCAATGAGGGTGTGCAAGCCGGTAAGTTCCGCGAGGTCGACCCCGTGCTGTTCTACACCAGCCTGATCGGCGCCTGCGATCACCTGTTCTTCGGCCGTCACGCGATGTCGCGCGCGACCGGCGTCGGTCCGGTCACCGACGAGGTCTGCCGCGAATACATCAAGCATATGGAAGCGCTGATCTTCGGCGGAATGTTGGCGAAGGAAGAGGCGAATAGTGAGTAGCGAATGGCGAATGGACGAAAGCGCACTATTCGCTACTCGCCATTCGCTATTCGCTATTCGCGATCTAAGAAACTAACACCCAAGGAGAGTTCTACCATGCAGTTGAAAGACGTTGCTGTTCTCATCACCGGCGGTGGCTCTGGCCTCGGGGCCGCCACCGCGCGCGCCATGGCCGCCAAAGGCGCCAAGATCGGTGTGCTCGACCAGAACAAGGAGAACGCCGAGAAGGTCGCGGCGGAAGTGAAGGGCGTCGCGCTTCACGCCGACGTCACCAGCGAGGAGCAGGTGAAGGCCGCGATCGCCAAGGCGGAGGCCGCGCATGGCATTGCGCGCGTGCTGATGAACTGTGCCGGCATCGGCGGTTCGCAGCGCATCGTCGGCAAGGATGGCGTCTATCCGTTGGAGAAGTTCACCCGCATCATCAATGTCAATTTGATCGGTACCTTCAACGTGCTGCGCCTGTTCGCGGAGCGGCTCGCCACGGCGCAGCCGATCGGCGAGGAGCGCGGCGTCGTCGTCAACACCGCCTCGGTCGCGGCCTATGAAGGCCAGATCGGCCAGATCGCTTATTCGGCCTCGAAGGGCGGCATCGTCGGCCTGACCTTGCCGGCGGCGCGCGACCTCGCCAGCCTGAAGATCCGCGTCAACACGATCGCGCCCGGCATCTTCTTCACGCCGCTCCTGATGGGTCTGAACGAGGAGGCGCGCAAGAGCCTCGGCGCTCAGGTGCCGCATCCGGCCCGCCTCGGCGAGCCCGATGAATACGGTGCGCTGGCCGTGCATATCGTCGAGAACGCGATGCTCAACGGCGAAACCATCCGCCTCGACGGCGCCATCCGCATGGCTCCACGGTAGGCTTCCCTTCTCCCCTTGTGGGAGAAGGTGGCGCGGATGAAATCCGCGCCGGATGAGCGACTATCTGGATTGTCAAGTTGCATTGGCGTAAGCGGCACGCGCCTCGCGTGCTTTGGCGTTGA
>NZ_JBEGDB010000227.1:0-13215 GCF_043638955.1 Bradyrhizobium sp. 31Argb
AGGCCGGACATATGGATGCAGCGATCCGATCACCTCAAAAGCTCTTGTGCCACGGGGGCCGTCCACATATGGGTCCCCGCCTTCGTGGGACGACAGCGAGAATCGTAGGATGGGTAGAGCGGAGCGAAACCCATCATTTGCGCGGCTTACTCCATCGCGATGGGTTTCGCTCCGCTCTACCATCCTACAGAGCAGGCATTGGACCGCGCCTACACGCCTTCTTCGTTGAACTTGCTGGCGACGAGTTCGGCGATGGCGTCGAGAGCGGCTTCGGCTTCGGGGCCGGTGGCGGAGACGATGACTGACGTGCCGGGGCCGGCGGCGAGCATCATCAGGCCCATGATCGAGGTGCCGCCGACGGTCTCGCTGCCGCGCGTCACCCAGACCTCGGCCTCGAAGCGCTCGACCATCTGCACGAATTTGGCGGAAGCGCGCGCGTGCAGGCCGCGCTTGTTGACGATCTGGAGTTCACGGGAGATCGCGCCCGCCGGAACCGTCGGGCCGACTTCGTTTTCGCCCGAGCCCTCGGCGCTCATTTGCCGGCAAGGACGCGGCTGGCAATGGTGACGTATTTGCGGCCCGCTTCCTGGGCCATCGCGATCGCATCGGGCAGCGACCGCTCTTCGCGAACCTTCGCGAGCTTCACCAGCATCGGAAGATTGATGCCTGCGAGCACTTCGACCTTGGGCCGGCTCATGCACGAGATCGCGAGGTTCGACGGCGTGCCGCCGAACATGTCGGTGAGGATCGCAACGCCGTCGCCGCTATCGACGCGGTTGACCGCTTCGATGATGTCGCTGCGACATAGATCGGCGTCGTCTTCGGCTCCGATCGTAATTGCTTCAATTTGTTTTTGTGGGCCCATTACGTGTTCGAGCGCTGCCTTGAATTCGTCGGCAAGGCGCCCGTGGGTCACAAGCACTAGACCAATCATCGGAAACTCCTCGCGGGTGCTTCTTGGTGCACCGCACGAACGCGCCACTTTGACCATCCAGAGGCCCCGCGCAAGAGGGCATCTTGGCTATCTCCCGGAATTTGGGGGCGGAGAAATACGGGTCTGCACCGGTCTATTCAGTGGCCATATTGCGGCTGATATGGTTACCGATTTGCCCCAAGCAATCGTCCGCGAGATTACGGGAACATGAACTTTCAGTTGTCGTCAATGCTGCGACAACCAGTAGCAGGGGTGAAAAGCCTATTCCGACGGGGATTCGCGGTAAAAAAACACCGTTTATCTCGGTCTGCAGCGCTTCCGACGGCGGCAGGCGCTCGGCATCGCCGGCGGCGAGATCGACCACCAGCCCGACGATTGCCTCATGTGTGTACTCAACGCGGCGGATGCCGAGCCCGCGAATCTCGATCAGCCCGGCCAATTCCGCGACCGGCCGTATCAGCAATTCTTTGCCGGCTGTGTCGAGATAGACACGGTCATCGCCGACCAAGACGGCCGGCGGAAGCTGTCCAGAGCGGCCGGCGAGGATCAGATCGAAGGCGAGGCGCGACTTGCCGGAACCGGACGGGCCGCGGATCAGCACCGCGCGTTCTCCCACCAGCACTGCGGATGCATGCACGCTGGCGCTCATGGCGCCGGCAGCCTGACCACGAAGCGCGCGCCAGCGACCGTTGGCTTGCCGTCGGCATCAGCAGGACCGGGCCGGTTTTCGGCCCAGATGCGTCCGTTATGCGCCTCGATGATCTGCTTGGAGATCGACAGCCCCAGTCCGGAATTCTGGCCGAAGCCCTGGTGCGGCCGGTCGGTGTAGAAGCGCTCGAAGATGCGCTCCAGCGCGTCCTCGCCGATGCCGGGGCCGTCGTCGTCGACCACGATCTCGATCTCCGAGCGCACGCGGCGGCAGACGATGCGCACCTTGTCGCCCGGTTGCGAGAACGATTGCGCGTTGGAGAGCAGGTTGGAGATCACTTGGCCCAGCCGCGAGTCGTGGCCGGGCACCGCGAAGGTGTCGGTCGGACCGCGGCCCTCGAAGCGGGCTTCGACCGCGACGTCGTGGCCGAGCTTGGTCTCGTTGGCGACCGAGGTCAGCGTCGTCAGCAGGCGGCGCAGATCGACCGGCGCCATGTCCTGGCGCTGCAGCTCGGCATCGAGCCGGCTCGCATCGGAGATGTCGGAGATCAGCCGGTCGAGCCGCCTGACGTCGTGCTCGATCACGGCGAGCAGGCGGGAGCGGCTGCTTTCGGCGCGCGCCAAGGGCAGCGTCTCCACCGCCGAGCGCAGCGACGTCAGCGGGTTCTTCAGCTCGTGGGCGACGTCGGCGGCGAACATCTCGATCGCCTCGATCCGGCTGTAGAGCGCGTTGGTCATGTCGCGCAGCGCGCCGGAGAGATGGCCGATCTCGTCGCGGCGGCGGCTGAAGTCGGGAATCTCGACGCGGGTCTGGATGCGGCGGCGGACTCTTTCAGCGCCATCGGCAAGCCGCCGCACCGGGCCGGCGATGGTGCTCGCAAGCAGCAGCGACAGCACGATCATCACGGCCGCGGCGACGCCGCCGACCTTGAGGATCGCCAGCCGCTCGGCGGTCACCATCTGGTCGATGTCGTCGCCCTGGGTGGAGAGCATCAAGGCGCCATGCACGGCGCGGAAGCGCTGCACGGGGACGGCGACCGAGACGATCACCTCGCCGCGATCGTTGACGCGCACCATGCTGCTCTTCTGGCCGTTCAAGGACTGCGCGACCTCCTGGTAGCCGGTGCCGTTCTCCGGGCCGAGCTCGCGATAGAGCGGCAGATCGCGGCGGTTCAGCCAGGTGCGGATCGCGATCGTGGTCCGCTCGGCGAATCCCGGCTTCTCGGCGTTCGGCGGCGGCAGCTCGATCCTGAACACGTCGCCCTTGCCATAGAGGCTGCGGCTGTCGAGGATCAATCCGCCCTCGCGATCGAAGATACGGGCGCGCGTCTTGGTCGGCGAGATCAGCCGCCGCAGCACCGGCGCGACGCGTTCGGGATTGATCGGGAAGTCGGAATATTCGTCCGGCACGCCGTAGCTTTCGCCGGGCTTGAGGTCGAGCAGCCGCTCCGGATCGATGGTGATGGTGTTGGTCTCGACGGTAGCGGAGGCCGCGATGGCGCCGGCGATGATCTCGGCCTGTACCAGAAGGCTCTGGGCGCGCGCGTCGATCAGGCCGGCGCGGAATTGCGAGAGGTAAAGGATGCTGGCGACGAGCGCGACCAGGCCCGCGAGATTCAGCGAGACGATGCGGCGGGTCAGGCTCGAGAAGGACAGCGCGAAGAAGAACTGCCCGGCGCGACTCAGCCAGTCCAGCGGCCGCCAGCGCTTTGCCGTCGCCTTGTCGGCAAACTGGTCCTGCTCGAGGAGCGCCTGGGCGTCCTCGACGGTCTGGGCTGGGTCGGGCTGCGTTCGATCAAGCACTGGCAGGACTGCCGGTTCGTTGACGAGGGGTGTTATCATGCACGTTATTGGGCCCGCACCCTACCCCATAGGTTCGGACCGTGTCAGTTAACAAAGCGGAGCTTTCGCCGCGGATCAGGCTTCCTTGAAGCGATACCCCACGCCGTACAAGGTTTCGATCATCTCGAAATCCTCGTCGACCACCTTGAACTTCTTGCGCAGCCGCTTGATGTGGCTGTCGATGGTGCGATCGTCGACATAGACCTGGTCGTCATAGGCGGCGTCCATCAGCGCATTGCGGCTCTTCACCACGCCGGGCCGCGTCGCCAGTGCCTGCAGGATCAAGAATTCGGTGACCGTCAGCGTCACCGGCTCGTTCTTCCAGGTGCAGGTGTGGCGCTCCGGGTCCATCCTGAGCAGGCCGCGATCGAGCGCGCGCGTGTCCGGCTCCTTTGGAGCGGCGGTCGGATCCTTGGGCTGGCCGCGGCGGAGCACGGCCTTCACGCGCTCGACCAAAAGGCGCTGCGAGAATGGTTTGCGGATGAAATCGTCGGCGCCCATTTTGAGGCCGAACAATTCGTCGATCTCTTCATCCTTGGAGGTCAGAAAGATCACAGGCAGATCGGATTTTTGTCTGAGCCGCCGCAGAGTCTCCATGCCGTCCATGCGCGGCATCTTGATGTCGAGGATCGCCAGATCCGGTGGCGAGGTGCGGAAGCCATCGAGCGCCGACGCACCATCCGTGTATGTCATGATGCGGTAGCCTTCGGCTTCCAATGCTATCGAGACAGAGGTGAGAATGTTGCGGTCGTCGTCGACCAGGGCGATTGTGGGCATGAGCCTGCTTTCAGTTTTCCAGTTGGCTGAAACGGCGAGCATTCCGGTGATGCGCCGCATAATTGGGCTTCGGACTCGGTCAGCGAGCAATGCAACGTGGGCTGAAGTGTGACCGAGTTCCGCCAAACGCCTCGCCCCCCGCGGACGCGTCCGACCCGTCTAGAGCCCGTTTACCCGAAAAAAGCCCCGAAGTGCAACCACATGGCCAGACAATTACTAGGTAATTTCGATGCAACCGACCGCTGATTTTGACCCTGCCAGGCTGGCCCGTTCCCTGCTCCGGAGGAGCCGGCAAGGCGCCTTGGCGACGCTGATGCCGAAAACCGGTGATCCCTATTGTTCCCTGGTCAATGTCGCGAGCCACCCGGACGGTTCCCCGATACTGCTGCTTTCCCGGCTGGCGGTCCATACCAGGAACCTGCTCGCCGACCCCCGGGTGTCGCTGATGCTGGATGAGCGGGCCGAAGGCGACCCGCTGGAGGGCTCCCGAATCATGCTGGCCGGCCGGGCGGAACAGGCGGAAGGCGACGCCGCAGCCCTCCTGCGCCGCCGCTACCTCGCCGCCCATCCATCCGCGGAAGCCTTTGTGGAATTTAAAGATTTCTCCTTCTTCCGGATCGCCCCCTCCGCCACCCATCTCGTTGCGGGCTTCGGCCGGATCGTCGATCTCAGGCCCGAACAGTTCCTGACCGATCTGGCTGGGACGGAGGGGTGGCTGGAGGCTGAAGCTGAGGCCGTCGAGCATATGAACGAGGCTCACCGCGACGCCATGGACCTTTATGCGACCCGGCTGCTCGGGGCAGAGAGTGCCGACTGGCGCTGCATTGGCTGCGACCCCGAGGGCATGGACATGCAGGCGGGCAAGCGGACGCTGCGGCTGGAATTTCCAGAGCGCGTGCGCAATGCTGCGGAGCTGCGCAAGATGCTGGTTCGGCTCGCTGGCGATGCGCGCGCAAAAAGGTAAGCGCGAGCGGCGCGGCGTCGCAGCGCATGATCATGAGAGCGCCGTCGTCAACGCGCTTGGCATCATGCTTCTTATGCGCAACGACGCGGAACGTTTGCGCGCGCTGCGCATTCTTAACGGCCGTCGAATTCGAACGATGGCGTGTCGACGTCGAGTGAGGCCGTGCAATCAATTCCCATCGCCGATTGGATCGTGCGATCCAAGTGCAACGGCATTGCCGGCGACAAGGCCGATGTCTCATCTCCGCAAACTGCATATCGGGTATTCTACGCGTTGATGGACAACCGCGCGGCGTGTTCGATGGCATTAATTGTGCATCGCAAAGATGTCGGCCATGGATTGATCGCGGCGGATCGTCGCGCGATCCATGGGCAAGAAAGCCGCCTTGCGCTGCAGCAAATGCTTGAACCACATGGGAGCGGATGCCTTGGAATAAACCAAAATTCGGGGACTAGCTTGGCAAGCTCTGATTGCCCCATTATGAGGTCGCTGGACCGGGGCCTTCGGGCTATATTTGTTGTTGGAAAAGGTCACCGCGACTGAGCGCGTTTAGCGACATTCGCGCAATGGGAAACGCGGGTTCGAGGAGGTTCTTCGTGCAAAACACGGGCGTGTACAACGGTGCCTTTGGCGCCGACAAATTCGGCTTAAAAAATCTCAAGCGCGTGCATTGGAATCTTCGCGCGCCGCAGCTCTATCAATATTCGCTTGCGGCAGGCGAGGCCGTGCTCTCGGCCGATGGCGCGCTCTGCGCGGACACGGGCGAATTCACGGGCCGCAGCCCGAAGGACAAGTTCACCGTTCGCGACGCGACCA
This sequence comes from Bradyrhizobium sp. 31Argb, assembly GCF_043638955.1. NCBI lineage: Bacteria > Pseudomonadati > Pseudomonadota > Alphaproteobacteria > Hyphomicrobiales > Nitrobacteraceae > Bradyrhizobium > Bradyrhizobium sp. 31Argb. The sequence goes on from NZ_JBEGDB010000227.1 coordinate 5,982, forward strand.
CCGACAAGAGCATGTGGTGGGCGGGCAACCAGTCGATCACATCAGAGCAGTTCGAAGCGCTCTATCAGGACTTCCTGAAACACGCCGAAGGCAAGGCGCTGTTCGCGCAGGATCTCTATGGCGGCGCCGATCCGACCTATCGGATCAAGACACGCGTGTTCACCGAACTCGCCTGGCATTCGCTGTTCATCCGCACACTCCTGATCCGCCCCGAGGCGATCGAGCTCGCAAGCTTCGTGCCTGAGCTCACCATCATCGACATGCCGAGCTTCCGCGCCGATCCCAAACGTCACGGCGTACGCTCGGAGAACGTTGTCGCGATCGATTTCGCCCGCAAGATCGTCCTGATCGGCGGGTCTTATTATGCCGGCGAGATGAAGAAGTCGGTCTTCACCACGCTCAACTATTATCTGCCCGCGCGCGGCGTGATGCCGATGCATTGCTCGGCCAATGTCGGGTCGAAGGGCGACAGCGCGATCTTCTTCGGCCTCTCGGGTACCGGCAAGACGACGCTGTCGGCCGATCCCAACCGTACGCTGATCGGCGATGACGAACATGGCTGGGGTCCGGAGGGCGTCTTCAATTTCGAGGGCGGCTGCTATGCCAAGTGCATCAAGCTGTCGAAGGAAGCCGAGCCGCAGATCTATGCCGCGAGCAAGCGCTTCGGCGCGGTGCTCGAGAACTGCGTGCTCGACGAGGATACCCGCGAGGTGGACTTCGACGATGGCTCGAAGACCGAGAACACCCGTTCCGCCTATCCGCTCGACTTCATTCCCAACGCCTCGCGCACCGGCCGCGCACCGCATCCGAAGAACGTCGTGATGCTGGCGGCCGATGCCTTCGGCGTGCTGCCGCCGATCGCGAAGCTCTCGCCGGCGCAGGCGATGTATCACTTCCTGTCCGGCTACACCGCGAAGGTCGCCGGCACCGAGCGCGGCCTCGGCTCCGAGCCGCAGCCGGAATTCTCCACCTGCTTCGGCTCGCCGTTCCTGCCGCTCGATCCTTCCGTCTATGGCAACATGCTGCGTGACCTGATCGCCCAGCACAATGTCGATTGCTGGCTGGTCAACACCGGCTGGACCGGCGGCAAGTATGGCGTAGGCTCGCGCATGCCGATCAAGGTCACGCGCGCGCTGCTCACCGCGGCGCTCGACGGCAGCTTGCGCAATGTCGAATTCCGCACCGACGAATATTTCGGTTTCGCGGTGCCGACCGCGCTGCCGGGTGTGCCGAGCGAGATCCTCAATCCGGTGAACACCTGGAAGGACAAGGTCGAGTTCGACAAGACCGCTCGTGCATTGGTCGGCATGTTCCAGAAGAACTTCGCCAAGTTCGAGAGCAAGGTCGATGCCGAAGTCCGCGCCGCCGCGCCGGACGTGAAGCTCGCGGCCGAATAGCCTCAGATTTCCGCGAAGAAAAAAGGGCGACCCGCGGTCGCCCTTTTTCTGTTCCGGAACGTGTCTGCATCGCAGCCAGCAACATCCGGAAACACTTCGCAAGCGCCCGTTAACCGCCTTCGGTTCGTAACTCGTGCATCTTGATCAACGGAGCACGGCGGGCGCGATGGGCGACATCATGAGTATTCTTCAGAATTCCTACGCCTCGGCGTCGCTCTCGACGCCTTCCAATACGCCCTATGTCAATGTCGATCCCGCGAGCTACCAGGGCACCTGGGACGGCACCTATTCGAACGGCCAGAAATTCCAGTTCAGCATTTCGCAGGTGAACGGATTCCGCGCCCAGGTGAAATACCAGAGCGGTACAGCCGTCCAGTATCAGCAGGTGCTGATCAAGGATAATTCGTTCCGGATCGGCGACACCAAGTTCACGCTCGCCTCGCAAGGCAATGCGCAGGTGAAGAACGTCATGACCGATCCCGTGTCGGGCAATACGACGCTCGTCACCGGCAACGCGACGCAGGATACTTGAAGAAGGCGAATAGCGAATGGCGAGTAGCGAATTCGGTTGGCAATGGCTTTCATTCGCCATTCCCTATTCGGTATTCGCCCATATCAATCCGGCAGCACCGCGTTGGTCGGTGTCGGGCGGTCGGTGATCTGCAGCCCGAACAGGCTGCCGATCAACTCCACGACAACACGTGCGGTACGGCCGCGCTCGTCGAGGAAGGGATTGAGCTCGACGATGTCGACCGAGCGCACCAGTCCGGAATCGTGCAACAGCTCCATGATCAGGTGCGCCTCGCGGTAGGTTGCGCCACCCGGCACCGTGGTGCCGACGCCGGGCGCGACCGAAGGATCGAGGAAGTCGACGTCGAACGAGACATGCAGCACGCCGTTCCTCGCCTTGACGCGATCGATCACGCGGCGGATCAGCACGGCGACGCCGAATTCGTCGATGGCGCGCATGTCGGCGATGGCGACGCGACGTTCGCGCAACAGCTTGCGCTCCAGCGGGTCGACCGAACGGGTGCCGATCAGGTCGAGCTGATCAGGTGTAATCGAGGCGCGCGGCAGGCCGCCGAGCAGGTTGTCGAGCCCTGGCTCGCCGCAGAGGAAAGCGGCCGACATGCCGTGCATGTTGCCGGTGATTGTCGTGTCGGGCGTGTTGTAGTCGGCATGCGCGTCGACCCACAGTGCGAACAGCGGCCGGCCCTTCTCCTGCCAGAAGCGCGCAACCCCATTGATCGACCCCATCGAGAGCGAATGATCGCCGCCCATGAAGATCGGCACCGCGCCCGATTGCGCCAGCCAGTAGGCGCGCTCGGAGAGCAGGCGGATCCAGGTCTTCACCTCCTCATAGAACTTTGTATTCGCGGGCACCGGCCCGTCCGAAACCACCGCGGGAATGGAGAGATCACCGTGGTCGTCGACGCGAAGCTCCAATTGCTCCAGCACGCGCGCGATCCCGGCGGTGCGCAGCGCCGCCGGCCCCATCAGCGTGCCGGCCTGCGCGGCGCCGATCTCGATGGGAACTCCGAGGAGTGCGATGTGCGAGGGTTTTTGCTGCTCAGCTTCGGACATGTGCCGCTGCTCTCAATTCGTAGGGTGGGCAAAGCGCAGCGTGCCCACCATCGACATTCCGCAAGAAATGGTGGGCACGCTTCGCTTTGCCTACCCTACGCCTTCCTGGTTACGCCTTGAAATAGGCGATCTGCGTGGTGGTGGCGAGCAGGCGGGCGGAGGGCGACCACAACTCGCCGTTCTGGTCGCCATAGCTCTTGTGGAAGATCTTGGCATCGGCAGCCGCCAGCACGCGCGTGATGTCCTCGGCGGCGAGGTCGGCGGCGTCGACGTGGAAATAGGACGTCAGCGACACCGTACCGAACGGCACCAGTTCGCGCTTGGCGTGGAAGACGCGGCCGAAGAAAGCGTCCGACATCGCGATCAGCGAGAGCGCATCGATCTTGCGCGGCGCGCGGTCACTGATCCAAAGCTTGGAATAGGTCTCGGGCGCGGTGCTCGATGGCGTGCCGAATTTTGGCTCGCCCTCGACGAAGCGGAAGTCATACTGCTTGACCCACGATGCCGCGGTCTTGGGATAGGGCAGGGTCTGCTCGAATGGCGTTGCGTCCGGAGACTTCACCTGCTGGTGCGACCAGGACGGGCGGCGCTCGGCGAACACGGCGGTCGCAAGCGTTGCGACCTCGCCGCCGCTCTGCGTCATCTCGACGGACCAGTGCTGGCTCGAGCGATTGGCCTTCACCAGGCGGACATCGAGATCGAAGGCGCCTTGCGCGACCGGCGCGCAATAATTGACGGTGAGTGCAAGCGGATCGCCGGCGCGTTGCGGATGGTCGATCAGCGCCCGCAGGATGGTTGCCGCGGTGGCCCCGCCGAACGGGCCGACAAACGCCCAATAGTCGTCGCTGGTCTTCCCCTGCCAGCGGCTATCGCCGGCAGTGACCGCGGTGGCATCGTCGAAAAGGTGCGGGGTCTTGGTGAGCATGTGATTCCTTGGTTGCAGCCCAAGCGACACCGTCATTGCGAGGAGCGACAGCGACGAAGCAATCCATCCGTCCGCGCGTGTGGAGAGATGGATTGCTTCGCTTCGCTCGCAATGACGGCGCGCGTCATCTGCAGTATCGCGGCTATTCTGCCGAATTCAATGATGTCGGAGGTAATCGATTTCCGTCGCGTGGAATTAGCGCTTGGCTCCCCACTGCGCCTGCTCTTTGAAGGCGCGCGGCGTGGGCGGCTTCACCGGCACGTTCCAGATCTCCTCGGCGTATTCGCGGATGGTGCGGTCAGAGGAGAACCACGGCATCCGGGCCACGTTGAGGATCGAGGCCCGGGTCCATGCCGGCACCACCTGCCAGCGTGCGTCGATGCCGCGTTGGGTGTCGTAGTAGGAATCGAAGTCGGCACTGACCATGTAATGGTCGAGATAGCGCAGCGCGTGGCCGATCGAGGCGAAGCGGGCAGGATCGCCGGGCGAGAACGCGCCGCTCTCGATTGCGGTGATCGCGCGCGCCAGCCGCGGCGAGCTGCCGATCAGGTCGCTGGCATCGAGCCCTTGCTTGCGGCGGACCATGACGTCGCCGGCTTCCATGCCGAAAATCGCGATGTTCTCGGCGCCGACATGGTCGCGGATCTCGATATTGGCACCGTCGAGCGTGCCGATGGTCAGCGCGCCGTTCAGCGCGAGCTTCATGTTGCCGGTGCCGGAGGCTTCCATGCCCGCGGTCGAGATCTGCTCCGATAGGTCGGCGGCCGGGATGATCACCTCGGCCAGGCTGACATTGTAGTCGGCGAGGAAGGCGATCTTCAGCCGACCATCGATCGCGGGATCGTTGTTGACGACTTCGGCGACGTCGTTGATCAGCTTGATGATCAGCTTGGCGTAGCGGTAGCTCGCCGCCGCCTTGCCGGCGAAGATCTTCACGCGCGGCACCCAGTCGCGCTGCGGCTCATCCTTGATCGCCTGGTACAGCGCGACCGCTTCCAGGATGTTCAAGAGTTGCCGCTTGTATTCATGGATGCGCTTGATTTGCACATCGAACAGCGCCGACGGGTCGACCTTGATGTGATTGCGCTCGGCCATCAGCCGCGCCAGCAGCACCTTGTTGTGCCGCTTGACGTCGCGGAACTGCTGCTGGAACGCGTTGTCGCTGGCATGGGACTCGAGCCGCTCGAACAGCGAGAAATCGTCGAGCACGGCTTCGCCGCAGACGTCGCGGATCAGGCCCGTCAGTCTCGGATTGGCCAGCATCAGCCAGCGGCGGAAAGTGATGCCGTTGGTTTTGTTGGTGATGCGCGTGGGATAGAGATGGTGGAGATCGTGGAATACTGTCTCCTTCATCAGATCGGAATGCATCGCCGAGACACCGTTGATGCGGTGCGAGCCGACAAAGGCGAGCTGCCCCATCCGCACCCGGCGGCCCGACTTCTCGTCGATCAGCGATACTGCGGCGCGGAATTCGATGTCGCCTGGGCAGCGCTCTTCGGCGAGCGCCAGGTGCTGCACGTTGATGCGGTAGATGATCTCGAGATGCCGCGGCAATAGCCGCTCGAACAGCTCGACCGGCCAGGTCTCCAGCGCCTCCGGCAGCAGCGTGTGGTTGGTGTAGGACAGCGTCGCGACCGTGATCTTCCACGCCTCGTCCCAGCGGAAATGGTGCAAGTCGACCAGGATCCGCATCAGCTCGGTTACGGCGAGGCTCGGATGGGTGTCGTTGAGCTGCACGGCCGCTTTCATCGCAAGGCTGCGGAGCTGGCCGTCGGCCGAAAGGTGCCGCTTCACCAAATCCTGCAGGGAGGCCGAGACGAAGAAATATTCCTGCCGCAGGCGCAGTTCGCGCCCCGCGGCGCTTTCGTCGTTCGGATAAAGGAATTTGCAAATCGCCTCGGCGCGCGCCTGCTCGGCGCTGGCTGAGACATAATCGCCGGTGTTGAAGACGTCGAGCTTCAACGGATCCGGCGCATGCGCCGACCAAAGTCGCAGCGCGTTGACGCGCTGGCCACGCCAGCCAACGATCGGCGTGTCGTAGGCCATCGCCTCCACGGTTTCCGCCGGGTGCCAGATGGCGATGTCACGACCGTGGTCATCGACATGCTCGACGGTGCCGCCGAAATGGATGTTGTAGACGACTTCCGGCCGTTGGAATTCCCAGGGGTTGCCGAAGCCCAGCCACTCGTCCGGATATTCCTGCTGCCAGCCGTGATTGATGATCTGGCGGAACAGGCCGAAATCGTAGCGGATGCCGTAGCCGATGGCGGGGATCGTCAGCGTCGCCATGCTTTCCATGAAGCAGGCGGCGAGCCGCCCGAGGCCGCCATTGCCGAGCGCCGCGTCAGGCTCGCATTTGCGCAGTTCATCAAGGCCGACGCCGAGATCGCCGAGCGCTCCCTCGAATACGGGCAAGAGGCCCATATTGTTGAGCGCGTCGGTGAACAGGCGGCCGATCAGGAATTCCAGCGAAAGATAATAGACCCGCTTGGCGCCGGCGTCGTAGCTCTCTTTTTCCGCCGTGAGCCAGCGATGGGTGATGCGGTCGCGCAGCGCGAGCGCCGCCGCCTTGTACCAATCGCGCTTGGTCGCCACGCTGGCGTCCTTGCCGATCTCCAGCCTCAGCTTGGCGAGGATCGCGCCCTTGATCTCTGCCAGCGCCAATTCATCGATCGGCTGATTGAGCGCCGGATAGCTTCCTGAGAAAGACTGTTCTTGCAACGCGGCAATCCTGAACTTGGGGGACTCGATCATGATCCGATGAGACGAAATCGGATCATGATCTAATCGCCTTGTTTGAGCATGATCTTTTCGGATCATGCTCTGGACAACGAATGATACGCGTCTTGCACTTCAATCGGAACCGCCCAGCCGGTTGTTGTGCACCGCGCTGGTATGATTTTATGCAAGGACCGGGCCGATTTTGCGACCTCAAGGCGACGCGCTTCGGTGGTATGGTTACATATTAGGCGGCACAATCATCATCACCGAGAGGGCACCAATGAGACTGCTGATCGAAATCGCAGCCGCTGTGTTGTTCATCGTCTGCATCACCGTCACCAGCGCCGCTTTCGCCGCCGGCAAGCCCGGGCGCAGCGCCGACGGCTTGACCTGCGGCTTCAGCATGCCACAAAGCGCAACTCCTGCCGCCCGCTGTGCCGCCATCAAGCGGCAATGCGGCGGCAGGTTTTACGCGAACTATTGTGGCGACAAGATGCTGTCGGCGATGTGAGACGGGGGCGATCTGCTTCGTCGTCCCGGCGAACGCCGGGACCCATATGTGGACGGCCCCCGTGGCACAAGAGCTTTTGAGGTGATCGGATCGCTG
>NZ_JBEGDB010000228.1:0-12944 GCF_043638955.1 Bradyrhizobium sp. 31Argb
CTGCCACCCGAAAACTTGCCGATCCTCGAATGGCTCGGTATCAAAACGTCAAAATCACTGTGATGAACCACTAGCCGTTAACGGAGTGCGCGTTTCGCCACTGAGCCGGCGTGCTTCCCGCGATCCGCTTGAACACGGTAGTGAAATGAGCCTGGGTCTGGAATCCGACACTCAGGGCGACCTCGACGATCGTCATCGTCGTGTGCCGAAGCAGTTCGTCGGCCCGGCGGATGCGCTGTCGCAGCAGATATTCGTGCGGCCGAAGGCCGGTCGCGATCCGGAATTGCGAAGCGAAATGCATCCGGCTCAATCCCGCGACGACCGCCAGATCCGAGAGCGTGATCTTCTTCGACAGATGGCTGTCGACATATTCGCCGACACGCTTCAGCCGCCATTTCTGCAATCCCCCGACCGTTCGCTCGGCAGGAACAGTGGTGACAGCTCGATCATCGATGGCTGAGCTGTTCTCGGCCTGCAGGCCAAGCAACCTGATGGCCACGGCGAGCCGCAGCGCATCGGCGCGAATTCCGGCATGACGGTCATAGGCCTGCCCGGTGTCCGCGAGCGCATCCGACAGGCATTTGATGACGGGATCCTTGAGCCGTTCGATCGCAGCCTTGTGCTGGAAGACATCGAGGCTGCTGGCGGCGTTCAGCAGCGCGTCGCGCTCAGCGGCATTCCCCTCCGCATGACCTTGCGCTGCGATCGCGAGCACGAGGTGCAGGCGTTCAAAGGCAAGCGCCATCCTGTCATCGACGATAGGTCGGCCGGGCAGCAGCACTGCGGCCTGCGTCGGCTTATCCAAACGGTCGGTTGCAACCGTCTTACGGCGATATGGTGTTTCGTAGACAGTCGCGTGAACCGGCAGATCATCGTTGAAGTGAACGTTGTCATCTCGTCGAAGCTGAATCTGCGGCATGGTACCATCTCTCTGTCGCCATGGTGACCGTACGCCGGAAGGCCCCTTCAAGTTACCAATCGAGAGATCACTCTTCGTTGAGCGTCTCTCCTCGGAGCGGCCGCATTCCGACTTGTGCCTTGGAGAATATCTAGCACCGCCGCGCGCTCCATTCTACGGGCGTTTTCACCTACGTATATTGTGGGCTTAGGACATCATACCTTGGTATCTGCTGCGTGCGTTCGGCGGGTGGGGCGTGCGTTCTTGAAATACCGTCGCGGAAGGCGGGAAGTAACTTTTCAGAGAGCTTAACCTCCGGAGAGCCGTCCTATGACAGGTCTGCTTCGGTCGACGCGAAACCAGCTTTCGCGCACGTCCGGACGACGATCCTTAATCGCCGCACTCGCTGCTTGCACTTCGCTGTGGCTCGCCGTCGAATCGATGTCGTCAGAACCTGCAAGCGCGCAGGCAGCGACGCCTGGCGTGCAGCCAGTTCCGAACCTCACCTCGCCGCTCGGTTCGGGAACGGGCTCCGCGATCCGGCCGGCAGGCATTCCGCTGGGATCGACGGAACTTGCAATACCCGGCACGAGTCCGGTGATGCCGCAATCCGGCGCCGCCATGAGTTTCGGAAACGAAAACTGTTTCATCGCCAGCAAACCGGGAGCGATTTTCGATGGCGGAGGGCTGTCGGGACATTCATCGGCCGGCTGCGCTGCGCGCGGCACGACGAGCATCGTGCGTCCCATGATTTCGACATCGTCATCCGTGGGGCCGATCGGAACTCGCTCGGACTCGATTCCCTTGGGCTCGACTGAATTGGGCAGTGCAGGTCTCAGTCCGGCGCTGTCGCTCCCATTACCTGCGTCATCGCCGATAGGCTCTTCGCCTCCGACCGAGGCGATGCGTTGCCCGACCGATGGCGCGACAACCACGACAACGGCGCCGGGCGGCTGTTGGTGCTGGCGGGCGGCGGATTCTGGTACTTCAAGCGCTCGCTGACGTCGGAGCAAGCCGCCGCAGTGCCGGAGCCGGCGCCGATCCCGGTGGTCGCGACGACCGTCACCAGCGGTAATGTCCCGATCTTTCTGACCGGCGTCGGCACGGTGATTGCCTACAATACCGACCTGGTGCGCAGCCAAATCCAGGGACAGATCACACAAATCACCTTCGTCGAAGGACAAACCGTCAAGGCCGGCGATCTATTGGCGCAAATCGATCCGCGGCCTTATCAGGCGGAGATCGAGCAACTGACAGCGAACCTCGCGCGCGACAATGCGCAGCTTGAGAATGCGCAGGCCAATCTGTCGCGCTACACCCAGCTCGGCAACAAGGGCTATGCCACCCCGCAACTGATCCAGACCCAGCAGGCGCAGGTGGCGCAGTTGCAAAGCGCGGTGAAGGCGGATCAGGCCCAGATCGACGAGGCCAAGATCCAACTCAGCTACACGCGCTTGACGTCGCCGATTCCCGGCGTGACCGGCGTGCGCCAGATCGACGTCGGCAACATCATTCATCCGACCGATCCGAACGGCCTCGTGGTCGTCACCCAGATCGAACCGATTTCACTGATCTTCACGCTCCCGGAAAGCTATCTGCCGCGAATTCAAGAGGAGATGGCCAAGGGTCCGCTGAAGGTGATCGCCTACAGCCAGGACAACAAGATCAAGCTCGACGAAGGCAAGCTGCTCCTGGTCGACAACGAGATCGTGCAGACGACCGGCAGCATCCAGCTCAAGGCCGAATTTCCAAATGCCGCGCATCGGCTCTGGCCCGGCCAGCTCGTCAATGTCAACCTGCTGCTTGAAACCCGAAAGGATGGTCTGACGATCGCCGCTTCCGCGGTCCAGCAAGGCCAGAACGGCTCCTATGTCTACGTGGTGACGCCGGATAAGACCGCCCTGTTGCGTTCCGTGAAAGTCGGACAGATCAGCCAGGGGCAGGCACTGATCGATGACGGACTGAAGGCCAATGAGACCGTCGTGGTCGATGGTCAATACAGATTGCAGCAGGGCAGCCGCGTCAAGGAATTGCATGGCAAGGCCGCAACGGAAGCCGATCTGCAAAGCTCGGTGCAGAAGGCCATTCCATGAACCTGTCGGCGCCTTTCATCGCCCGGCCGATCGCGACCATCCTGCTGATGGCCGGGCTGTTGCTGTGCGGGCTTGCCGCCTATCCGCTGCTGCCGGTCGGCGCACTGCCGAATGTCAACTACCCGACGATCCAGATCTCAGCGCAATTGCCCGGCGCCGATCCGCAAACCATCGCATCGTCCGTCGCGACGCCGCTCGAGCAGCAACTGAGCCAGATCCCCGGCGTGACGCAACTGACGTCGTCGAGCGCGCTCGGTGTGGCCCAGGTCGTCGTGCAATTCGAACTCTCGCGCACGGTCGACAGCGCCGCCGTCGACGTGCTCTCGGCGATCAATGCCGCGAGCCCCTATCTGCCGCAGAACATCCCCTACCCACCGACGATCCGGAAGGTGAACCCGGCCGAGACGCCGATCATGCTGATCGCGCTGACTTCGGACTCGCTGCCGATGACCACGGTGGATGCCTATGCCGAGAACATCCTGCTGCCGAAGATCTCGCAGATTCCCGGCGTCGGCCTGGTCGGCATCGGCGGTCAGCAGAAACCCGCCATCCGCATCCAGGTCAACCCGCAGGCGCTCGCCGCAAGGGGAATCAGCCTCGAGGACGTCCGCACCGTCATCGCCGGCGCCAACGTCGATCTGCCGAAGGGCACGCTCAACAGCCCGCGCGTGACCTACACGCTCAACACCAACGATCAGTTGCTCAACCCCGCCGCCTATGACGAGTTGATCATCGCCTATCGCAACGGCTCTCCGGTGCGGATCCGCGATATCGGCAAGGCGATCGAGGCTCCCGAGAACGACCTGCTGGCCGGGTGGTATGACAAGCAGCCGGCGATCATCCTCGCGGTTCAGCGCGTGCCCGGCGCCAATGTCATCGAGACCGTGGACCGCATCAAGAAGCTATTGCCCACGCTTCAGGCATCCATTCCGCCAGCGATCAAGGTGACGATCGCGGCCGATCGCACTACCACCATCCGCGCCGCCGTCGCCGACGTCCAGTTCACGCTGATGCTGACGGTAGCTCTGGTGGTGATGGTGATCTTCCTGTTCCTGCGAAATCTGTGGGCGACGGTGATTCCGGCGGTGACCGTTCCGTTATCGCTGATCGGCACCTTTGCTGCGCTTTACGTGCTCGGCTACAGCCTCGACAATTTGTCGCTGATGGCGCTGTCGATCGCGGTCGGTTTCGTTGTCGACGATGCCGTCGTCGTCATCGAGAACATCGTGCGCCACCTCGAGAAAGGCCTCACCCCGATGCAGGCTGCGCTCAAGGGCTCGGCCGAGATCGGATTCACGATCGTCTCCATCACGCTGTCGCTGATCGCAGTGTTCATCCCGCTGTTCCTGATGGGCGGCTATGTCGGCAAGCTGTTCCAGGAATTCGCGATCACGATCACCGCCTCACTGATACTGTCGCTCGTAATCTCGCTGACGCTGACGCCGATGATGTGCTCGCGGCTCTTGAAGGACGACAGCCACAAGAAGCATGGCAGGATCTATCTTGCCTTCGAGTGGGGCTTCGATTCCCTGCTCGCGCTTTATGCCCGCGGCCTGAAGGTGGTGCTACGCCATCGCTTCGTTACGTTGATGGTGATGCTGAGCACGATCGCACTCACCGGATATCTCTACGTCATCATTCCGAAAGGCTTCTTCCCGCAGGAAGACACCGGCCAGATCGTCGGCATCACCGAAGCCGCACAGGATATCTCGTTCCCGGCGATGTCCGAGCGCCAGCAGGTGCTGGTCGACACGCTGCTGAAGGACCCCGCGATCGATTCGGTGGCGAGCTATATCGGGCCGGGCGGGCCGACCGCGACGCTCAATCAGGGCCGCATCTTCATCATGCTGAAGCCCAAGCCACAGCGCAAGGCGAGCGCGGACGAGATCATCAACCGCCTGAGGTCGCAGCTCGCCCACATCCAGGGCATCACCCTCTACATGCAGGCCGCGCAGGACATCACGATCGGCGCGCGGCTGTCGAAGACCCAGTATCAGTACACGTTGACCGACGCGGATTCGAACGAGCTGACGCATTGGTCGGCCATCTTCCTCGAACGGATCAGGAGCCTGCCCTTCGTCACCGACGTCGCCAGCGATCAGGCCAACGCCGGGCCGATGCTGGATGTCACCGTCAATCGCGAAGTGGCGTCGAGCTTCGGCATTCTCCCCTCCACCATCGACAACACGCTGGATGACGCTTTCGGCCAGCGCATCGTCTCGACCATGTTCACTGCGCTGAACCAGTATCACGTTGTGATGGAGGTCTATCCGAGCTTCCAGTACGGGCCCGAGGCACTGAAAGACATCTACGTGAATTCCGCCAGCGGCCAGCAGGTCCCGCTCAGCCAGCTCGTCAAGAGCGAGATCAAGCCGGCGCCGATCCTCGTCAACCATCAGAGCATGTTCCCGTCGGTCACCATCTCTTTCAACCTGAAGCCCGGCGCGTCGCTGGGCGAGGCGGTAAGCGGCATTCAGAACATCGAAAAGGAAACCAGCAAGCCGGCGTCGCTCGCGACGTCGTTCCAAGGAAACGCCCAGGCCTTCCAGTCGTCGCTGTCGGGCACCCCGCTCCTGATCGGCGTGGCGCTGATCGTCATCTACATCATTCTCGGCGTGCTTTATGAGAGCTTCATCCATCCGATCACGATCCTGTCGACATTGCCTTCGGCAGGCATCGGTGCGTTGCTGCTGCTGATGGCGGTGCGCATGGATCTCACTGTCATCGCCATCATCGGCATCATCCTCCTGATCGGCATCGTCAAGAAGAACGGCATCATGCTGGTCGACTTCGCGCTCGAGGTCGAGCGCAACGAGGGCTTGAGCCCGGAAGAGGCGATCTATCGGGCCTGCACCATGAGGTTCCGGCCGATCCTGATGACGACCATGGCGGCGCTGCTCGGCGGCGTGCCGCTGATGGTTGGAACCGGCACCGGGTCGGAGCTGCGCCAGCCGCTCGGCTACACCATCGTCGGCGGCCTGATGCTGTCGCAGGTGCTGACCCTGTACACGACCCCAGTGGTCTACCTCTATCTCGACAGGCTGGGCCAATGGCTCGGCAACACCGGCAAGCGGCACGCCAAGAAGGTGGTTGCGGCGGCAGCAGAATAAGGAAGCGGATATGGATGCACGTGAACTATTGAAGCTCGACATGACCGCGGAGACGATGATCATCGTGACGCCGGAACTGACGGTTGGACATTTCGTTCCAGGCATGCCGCGGGTCTATGCGACACCGATGATGATCCTGCACATGGAAATCGCCGCAGGTGCCGCCATCTCAGCGGCGCTGCCGAAGGGATTTGTCAGCGTCGGCATGGAGGTGAACGTCCGCCACCTCGCGGCAACTCCGATCGGCCACACCGTGCGCGCGACCGCCCGCGTCATCGAGCTCGATTCCAGGCACATCCTGTTCGCGGTCGAGGCCTGGAACGAGGAGCGCAAGATCGGCGAAGGCACCCACCGCCGCGGCCTCGTCAACGTCGCAGAATTCGAGAAGCGGTTCGGCGTGAATGAGAATGCCGCCGCGTGACCGCGGCCTCTGTCTCTCCCTCTCCCCGTCCTTCACGGGGAGAGGGCGGGGTGAGGGGTTGGCTCCGCGAACATGGTGAGAGTTACGTCTGCGGAGAGTCCCCCTCACCCGGAATTCAAGCTTCGCTTGAATTCCGACCTCTCCCCGCGAGCGGGGCGAGGTCAGGTGGCTCGTCGCTTCAGCTTTGCTCCGTCGCTGAGCGCACGATCCGAATCGGAATTCCCTTGGACGACGGAGTGAAGCTCATGGGATCATGCGCATAAAGCGGCACGAGCGGGTTGGTCTCGGGATAATAGGCGGCGCAGCAGCCGTTCGGGAAGGAATAGCGGACCACGCGGAAATTGTGCACGCTGCGCTCCATCCCATCAGTCGACAGCGTGACGAGATCGACCCGGTCGCCGTCGGCAAGGCCGCGCTTCTTCATTTCTTCCTCGTTCAGGAACACCACGTCGCGCTGGCCGTATACGCCGCGATAGCGGTCCGACATCGAATAGAGCGTCGTGTTGTACTGATCATGGCTGCGGATGGTGCTCAGCCAGAGCATCTCCGGATCGCTCTCGCACGTATCTTCGCCAAGTCCATCGAACAGCAGGAAATTGGCTTTTCCCGACGGCGTCATCCAGATGCGCTCGCGCGCGGTCGAAGTGAGATGGAAACCGCCCGGCACGCGGATGCGGGCGTTGTAGCCCTGGAAGATCGGGAACACGTCTTCGATCGCATCGCGAATGCGATCGTAGTCGGCGACAAGGGCCTCCCAGTCCACCACGCTGCGGTTGCCGAGGGTGGCACGCGCGATTCCGGCGATGATCGCAGGCTCGCTCAAAAGATGCTCCGAGGCTGGCTTGTTGCGGCCGCCGGAGGCGTGAACCATCGACATCGAGTCCTCGACCGTGATCGATTGCGGTCCGGTCGCCTGGATATCGATCTCGGTGCGCCCGAGGCACGGCAGGATCAGCGCATCGCGCCCATGGATCAAATGGCTGCGGTTGAGCTTGGTCGAGACATGGACCGTGAGATCGAGATTGCGCAACGCGGCCTGCGTCTGCCGCCAGTCCGGTATAGCCGCAGCGAAATTGCCGCCCATGGCGACGAACACCTTCACCTCGCCCCGAAGCATCGCCTCGAGCGCCGTCACCACATTGTGGCCGTGCGCGGTCGGCGGCTCGAAGCCGAACCGGTGCTCCAGCCTGTCGAGGAACTCCTTTGTCGGCACTTCGGTGATGCCGACGGTGCGGTCGCCCTGCACATTCGAGTGGCCGCGCACCGGACAGAGGCCTGCGCCCTCGCGTCCGATGTGGCCGCGCAGGAGCGCGAGGTTGGCAAGCTGCTGCACATTGCAGGCGCCGCGCTTGTGCTGGGTGATGCCCATGCCATAGACGATGATCGCGCGCTCGGCTTTCATATAGACGTGGGCGGCATGCTCAAGATCCTCGCGCGAGAGACCGGATTGCCGCTCGATATCGGGCCATTGCACAGCTTTCAGATCCGCAATGAACGCCTCGATGCCGGCGGTATGGCCACGGATGAAATCCCAATCGAGGAGCTCGGGCTTGTCGCTTGCGCGCGCGGCCGCGTCTTCCTCGACCATCACCTTCATGATGCCCTTGAGCGCGGCGATGTCGCCGCCGACGCGCACCTGGTAGAGCGGCGAGCTGATCTTGGTCGCCGACAACGTCGCCATCTCGATCGGATTCTGCGGATATTGAAAGCGCTCCAGCGCCCGCTCGCGGAACGGATTGAAGGAAATGATCGCTGCACCCCGGCGCGACGCCTTCCACAGGCTCGTCATCATGCGCGGGCTGTTGGTGCCGGGGTTCTGGCCGAAGATGAAGATGCAGTCCGCCTTGTCGAAGTCGTCGAGCAGCACGGTGCCTTTCCCCACCCCAAGCGACTGCGGCAGGCCGACGCTGGTTGCCTCATGGCACATGTTCGAACAATCAGGAAAATTGTTGGTGCCGTATTCGCGGGCGAAAAGCTGATAGAGGAACGCGGCTTCGTTCGACGTGCGACCTGAGGTGTAGAACTCCGCCATATCAGGGTCGGGCAGCGCGTTGAGGTGACGGCCGATGATCGCGAAGGCATCGTCCCAGCTTACCGGACGGTAATGATCCGATGCCCGGTCATAGACCATCGGATGGGTGAGCCGACCGACCATTTCGAGATCGTAATCGCTCCAGCCGGACAACTCGGTGACGGAGTGCTCGGCGAAAAACTCCGGCGTGCAGCGCTTCGCCGTCGCTTCCCACGCAACCGCCTTGGCGCCGTTCTCGCAGAATTCGAACGACGAGGTATGCTTCGGATCCGGCCAGGCGCAGCCCGGACAGTCGAATCCTTCGGGCTGGTTCATCCGGCTCAGCGTCGTTGCGCCCTTTATCGGAACGCGCTGCTCGATCAGATGCTCGCTCAGCGCCTTGAGCGCTCCCCACCCGCCGGCCGGCTGATGATAGGGACGGATGGATTTGCGAACGGTCATTGGCAAAGGCCTTTGAAAATGGGCGGGATCGACTGAGTAAAGGAGAGCCGTCCAACAGATGTCTTTCCAAAACGAGGCCGGATTTGCGCAATCGCACCGCCCGCCGCGTGAAGAGCTTGCGCATCGTGCTCACGCAACTGCGCGTCATCTGTCATCACGGCAGTGCATTCCGGAAAAACGCGTGTCATTACGGAAGTGAAACGAGGATCGCCTGTTTAACTGTCGACGAACGGTCCGCTGATGAGCGGATCTATGCCGGTCTGATCTTCTCTTTCTGGAGTCTCAATCCATGTTCTCGCGACGAGATCTTCTGGCGGCGTCGGCTGTCGGAGCCGCAATGACCGCATCCGCGCATGCTGCAAGCTTCGGTAACCCGGACGAGCCGCCTCAGGGCGCCATCAATGCCAAGTCGCCTGGAAGTCTGACCGATCCCGGTCCGCAGAATCCGGCCATTGCAAAACAGTTTCCATCCGCATTCACTCCGCCCGCGACCGACGTTGGCGGCCTGCCCACGACCTGGGCGTCCTTCAACAATGCGGCGAGACGCATCCAGAACGGCGGTTGGGCACGGCAGGTCACGGTCGACGATTTCGCGATCTCGACGGAGATATCCGGCGTGAACATGCGCCTCGCCGCCGGCGGCATCCGCGAGCTGCATTGGCATCAGGCCGCCGAGTGGGCGATCATGACCTATGGCACCTGCCGCGTGACCGTTCTCGATGCGCAGGGGCGTCCTTATGTCGGCGACGTCAAGGCGGGCGACCTCTGGTATTTCCCGGCCGGCACGGCGCACTCGCTGCAGGGTCTCGGACCAGACGGATGCGAATTCGTGATCTGCTTCGATGACGGCCACGCCGACGAATTCAATACGCTGCTGTTGTCAGACTGGATGGCCCATACGCCGCCCGAAGTGCTCGCCAAGAATTTCGGCGTTCCCGTCGAGAGCTTCGCGAACATTCCGCTGCACAACCTCTGGATATTCCAGGGCACCGTGCCCGGCGACCTCGCCGCCGACCGCGCTGCGATGAGCAGGAATGCGGAGATGCCACCGCATCCCTTCATCTTCTCGCTGGAAGGCTCGCGTCCGCTCAAGCAGTCCGATGCCGGCACGATTCACGTTGCCGACAGCACCAACTTCAATGTTTCAACGACCGTGGCGTCGGCGCTGGTCACGCTCAAACCGGGCGCGGTCCGCGAGATGCACTGGCACCCGAACGCCGACGAGTGGCAATACTACATCAAGGGCAAGGGCCGGATGACGGTGTTCAACACCGGCCCCAATGCGCTGACGATGGACTTCAACGCCGGCGACATCGGCTACGTCAAGCGAAACTACGGCCACTATGTCGAGAACGTCGGCGACACCGACCTGCAATTCGTCGGCGTGTTCCGCGCGCCTCGCTATGAGGAAGTCTCGCTGACGAACTGACTCACGCATACGCCGCCCAAGCTGGTGGCGCAGCATCTCAACATCGACGAAGCGACGATTGCGAAGTGGCCCGACAACAGCCCGGGTATCATGCCCAAGGCATGAACCTGGGCATCTTGCCGAAGGCATGAGCTCAGTCGGGCAGGCTTATTGCGCCCGCCCGACATCCTCATGGAGAGGCAGGGTGAACTGGAAGGTCGCGCCGGGCCCGGCATTGCGGGTGGCGGACAGCTTTCCGCCATGGGCCTCGACGATCGAGCGGCAGATCGACAATCCCAAGCCAAGGCCGGTCGACTTGGTGGTGAAGAACGCATTGAACAGCCGCTCGGCGTTCTCGTCGGAGAAACCGACGCCGCAGTCCGCCATGATCAGGATGGCCTGATCGGCGTCGAAACTGCGCTGCGATCGGATCAGCAATTCGCGCGGCCGATCCGTGACCGGCTGCATCGCCTCGACGCCATTCATCACCAGGTTCATGACGACCTGCTGCAATTGAACGCGGTCGGCCCGGACGATCAGCGGATCGGCCGCGAGCTCCGTGCGCAGCGTGATCTGCTTGCTCGTGAGCTCGCGCCGCATCAGCACGCGGGCTTCGTTGACGACCTCGTTGATGTCAAGAAGCGCCCGCTCGGTATCGGTCTTGCGTGCCAGCGCTTTAACGCGCCCGATCACGTCGGCCGCCCGGCTGACATCCTTGACGATCCATTCCACCGAGCGCCGCGCATGCTCCATGCCCGCCGCGCCGCGATCGAGCCAGCGCAGGCAGGCTTCGCCGTTGGACATGATCGCGGCCAGCGGCTGGTTCACCTCGTGGGCGATGGAGGATGTCAACTCGCCGAGCGAGATCACGCGCGTGGCGTGCGCGAGGTCCGCCTGCGCGTCGTTGAGCGCGGCCTCGGCCTGCTTGGCGGCCGTGACGTCGGTCACCGCACCGATGTACTCGATGCCATCAGGACCGTCCGTCACCGCATGGGCCAAGGTTCGGATATGCTTCACCGCGCCGTTCGGCATCACCAGCCTGGCATCATGACCGAAATCCACGCCATCCCGGGACGCCTCCTCGAGCAATTGCTGCACGAAATCCCGATCTTCGGGATGCATACGCTGCAGAACGAACTCCAGTGTCGGCGTTGTCGCCGGATCGCATTCAAAGATCCGAAACGTCTCCTCCGACCAACTGATCTCGCCGGTCGCCACCTTCCAGCCGAAACTGCCGGTCCGGCTCAGCCGCTGAGCTTCGGCCAGGTACATTTCGCTCCGCAGCAGCCGGGCCTCGGTCCGCTTCTGCTCATCGAGCGCGGCCAAGAGGTCGCGGCGGGAAAGCTCCAGCGATCTCGTCGCCTTTCTCTGCGCCGCACTGATCCAGTTGACGAACAGCGCCGTGATCAAGAACAAGCTCACGCGCGGGATCTGATGAACATCGATCTCGAACGAATGGGTCGGAGTCGTCACAAAATACTCGAACGCCAAACCGGCAAGCGCGGTCGACACCAAGCCCGGGCCGAGGCCCCCAAACCAGGCCGCAAACATGATCGCGCATAGAAACAGCGATACGTACGGTTCGATGTTCAGGTACTCGACCGCGGCCTTGGAGGCGAATAGAGCTGCAGTAACCGACAAGATCGCAATCGCATAACGGGAGAACGTCACCCAAGGCGTCTGATCGATATCGGTCAGTCCCAAACGCCAATCTGAAGGGCCGCGCGGCGCATCGACGGACAAGACCGGCGCACGTGTTTCGCTGCTACGCTGGCCCGGATACATGCCGAATGCTCCTTATGCCGCCCGATCGTGGTATACCTGCTTACGGTCGCTCAGGAGTTCTTCCAACTCAAGACCCGTTGAATTTCCGTGTGGCAGGACTGGACGAGCCGTGAAGGGCGGCCGAGCTGCGGTTTTGGTGATCAGTCGGGACCTGTCCCGCCTACCGACCGACCGGGGTCGGGAAAGCCCGCCGGCCGAAGAATTCAGGACCTTACTGGTCCGGACCTTGCCCACCACGCCCCTGCAGGGCCTGCTCAAGGCTTTGAATCAGATTGTCTGTCTCGAACGGCTTGGTCAAGAGACAGACTGCACCGGCGCTTGCGGCCCGGGCGGACACGGCCGCCTCGGGAAAAGCCGTGATAAAGATGAAAGGTATCTGCGTGCCCCTGGCGCGCAGGCGAAGCAGGAGCTCGACGCCGTTGGTGCCGGGCATATTGACGTCGGCGATCACGCAGGAGGTCAGGTCGAGCACATCCGACTGCAGAAATTCGTCAGCCGACCCGAACGTGAGAACGCCATAACCCAGGGACCTCAGCAGATTGTCGGTCGCGGTACGGACGGACGCGTCGTCGTCGATGATGGAAATCATCGGTGTTGTCGGCAAGATCGCTGTCCTTCGGGGAAACGGGGATAAAGCTTCCGCTAGCGCGCGATGACTTTTCCAGGAACCGTCAGCCCGCCCTAGTGGTCTATCACAGTGATTTTGACTCTTTGGGGGTGGCTGGATAGGCGCGGCCGAGTTTGGCGCGAGCTTTG
>NZ_JBEGDB010000229.1:0-12852 GCF_043638955.1 Bradyrhizobium sp. 31Argb
AAGGCTTCCTCCTAAAAGAAAGCCTTGAATCACGTTCAATCTGATTTGAGAATCCCAAGAGTCCACACGGCCTAGGGGTTGTTAGCCGACACGAGGTTAAGCTGCTGTGATGTATAGGACTTTTTGGTGAGCGCGGTGGGACTCGAACCCACGACCCCATGATTAAAAGTCACGTGCTCTACCGCCTGAGCTACGCGCTCACTTCCTGGAGCGTGACGACGCTCGAAGCCGTCATCCCGTTCCAGCTCTTGTGTGACCATGATCCGCCGGAAACCGACTCCCGCTTTTCCGGATCATGCTCCAGCCCGCGCTGTGTAGGGGGCGGGGGCCGATGGGTCAATAGCGCAAAGCACGGCAGATGTACGATCGTCGGGCCCGGGATTCCCTTGGGATAGCTGGTGGTTAGCGCCGCTCCTTCAAGTCCGGCCGCGAAATCAATCCACGGCCGGATAGCGCCTCAGTTCGTGTCGCGGCGGATTTCGGAGGCGGCCTGCTGGGAAGGAGCGGCGATCGTGGGCATGGCGACCGGGCGCAGACCGATCAGTTCCGCGGTGCGGATGGCGCTGTTGCGCCAGAACGAGAATGAGTTGATGCGCGAATTCTCCAGGATCGCGATCGCGACCGCGGCGAGGAACGGCAGGCTCTGCAGCACCAGCACGCCGGCGAAAATGTAGATCTCGTGGACCTGCTTGAAGCCGTTCGTGGCGATGAGGACGGCGGCGCCGACCAAGAGGAGGACGCCGATCACCGCTTCCCAGAACGCCTGGAATTCGATCGACATCCGCGACAGCCCGCCCTTGGAGGTGCGGGCGAACGCCAGGTGCTCGGTGATCAGTCCCTGCGCCACGGCGCGCGACACCGTCCATTGCACGCTCATCGCCGCGATCATGGCGCCCAGCATCTGGCCGGCCTTCACCTTTACCCGCATCCGGTACAGCGCCACGAAATGCACGAGCGAGACGACGAAGGAGGCGATGATCGGCAGCGTCAGAATCTTGTCGGGGATGGCGATGTCGGCAAAGGCGACGATCGGCACCCAGATCAGGTTGAGGATTGCGACCAGCACGCCGAGGCTTTCGGCGCCCAGCCAGTTCAGCCAGCCCAGCGAAAATTCGCGGCGCTGGTCGGGCGAGAGCCGGCTCGCGCCGGGCAGGAAACGCCGCCAGTGCTTTTTCACGATCTGGAAGCCGCCATAGGCCCAGCGGTGCCGCTGCTTCTTGAAGGCCTCGTAGGTGTCGGGCAACAGGCCTTCGCCGTAGCGCTGGTTGGTGTAATGCGTCAGCCAGCCGCGCTCGATGATGGCAAGCCCGAGATCGGTGTCCTCGCAGATGGTGTCGCTTGACCAGCCGCCGGCCATGTCCATCGCGGCGCGGCGGATCAAGCACATCGTGCCGTGCACGATGATGGCGTTGTGCTCGTTGCGCTGGACCATGCCGATGTCAAAGAAGCCGGCATATTCGCCGTTCATGATGTAGTGCATCAGCGAGCGGTCGCCGTCGCGATGCTCCTGCGGCGCCTGCACCAAGCCGACCCGCGGGTCGGCGAAGACGGGCACGAGGTCCTTCAGCCAGTCGGGATGCACGACATAGTCGGCATCGATGATGCCGATGATCTCGGCGTCTGCCGCGGTGCGGTCCATGGCGATGCGCAGGGCGCCGGCCTTGAAGCCCTGGACCTTCTCGGCATTGATGAACTTGAAGCGCTCGCCGAGCGCGCGGCAATGATCCTGGATCGGCTGCCAGAACGCGGGATCTGGCGTGTTGTTGATGATGCAGACGCATTCGAAATTGGGGTAGTCGAGCCGCAACACGGCATCGAGCGTCTGTTTCAGCATCTCCACCGGCTCAAAATAGGCGGGGATGTGGATCGAAACCTTGGGGAAGGTGACCTGCTCGCCAATCGTGGCGGGCGCAACGGCTGCGCTCTTCTGGATCAGCCGGTGGGGGCC
Source organism: Bradyrhizobium sp. 31Argb (assembly GCF_043638955.1). NCBI lineage: Bacteria > Pseudomonadati > Pseudomonadota > Alphaproteobacteria > Hyphomicrobiales > Nitrobacteraceae > Bradyrhizobium > Bradyrhizobium sp. 31Argb. The sequence continues at coordinate 1,949 of NZ_JBEGDB010000229.1, forward strand.
GCGGCCGAAGGCAACATCGGCGATCTCCTCGATCCGCGCCATCGCGATCAGGATCAGCGGGACGAGAAGGATCAGGCCGAGCGTCATCGCGAATGCCGAGCCGAACACGAAATAGTGCCCGGCCCAATAGGCGAAGACGGTCGCAACCCAGGCGCCGACGCCGTTGGCAGCAGCCGAGAGCATCAAAGCCTGCATCACCGTCGGACGTTCCAGGCGCAGGATCGGCAGCGACACCAGGATGCCGACGAGGAGGGCGAGCAGCGCGAGCTTCCAGTAGTTCTCGTTGACGATCGGCCCAGTCCAGGCGAATTTCGGCTCGCGGGACGCATTCAGGATGCCCCAATACGGGCCGACGCCGCCTTCGAAGAATTTCCAGGGCTGATCGATCGCCTCGACAATGTTGTAATCCATGCCGATGGCTTCGGCGCGGGTGACGAAATTGCGCAGCACCGAGGCCTGCTCGAACGGACCGGGCTCGGCGTTCCGGAGATTGTAGCCCGCGCTTGGCCAGCCGAATTCGGCGATCACGATGCGCTTGCCCGGGAACTGGTCGCGCAGGAGCTGGAACATCGCGACCGCTTGGTCGACGGCCTGCTGTGCGGTGAAGTTCTCCCAGTAGGGCAGGACGTGGGCGGCGATGAAATCGACGGAATTGGCGAGCTGCGGATTGTCGCGCCAGATGTTCCAGATTTCGCCAGTGGTGACGGGGACATTGACCGATTTCTTGACGCGCTTGATCATCTCGATCAGGTCGTCGATCTTTTGCTCGCCGCGGTAGATCACCTCGTTGCCGACGACGACGCCGATCACGTTGCTGTTGCGCCGGGCGAGGTTGATCGCGGCGTCGATCTCGCGCTCGTTGCGCTCGGAGTTCTTGTCGATCCAGGCGCCGACCATGACCTTCAAGCCGAATTCGGCGGCGATCGGCGGAACCAGTTCAACGCCGCCCGTCGACGAGTACAGGCGGATCGCGCGCGTCATCGTCGACAGCTTCTTTAGGTCGGCGCGAATCTTCTCGGCCTGGGGGATATTGTCGACGTCAGGATGCGCGCTGCCAGCGAACGGCGCATAGGAGACGCTCGGCAGCATGCCGCGGAAATCAGGAGCCTGCTGTTTCTCCTGGAGAAGGCCCCACAGCGCGGCATGCACAGCGGTAACAAGCAACAGAACGGCGGCGACAGCGCGCATCGCGGCTAAACCATACGGGGCCTGCTATGAAGGAGAAAGCGAACCCGTCCCCTAGGTTCGACCGACATGGCGGTAAACTGCAAGATAATCCTGCCACGCGATTCCACAACTGATATGACCGCATGGCGTTTTGAGGGCGCCACGCAGCTCAAATGACGGAAGTCGCGATCGTTCCAAAGTCGAAGGCGGTTATTTCGCAGCCGGCGACGGCGAGGCGGACGGCGCAGGAGAAGGTGAGGCGGCGGGCGCCGGCGCGGCGTTGCCAGCCGTGGCGGGCGACGCTTGCGGGGCGGGCGCTGCCGCCGCGGCGGCCGCGGCCGCCGGTGGCTGGGCGCCGGGGTTGATCCAGCAAGCATGGATGCGGCCGTCGAGGCTGCGCGGCACCTTGTCGTCGATGGTAGCGCCGAACCGGGTTAGGCATCGGAAGGTCGCCTGCACATGACCACCGGGGCAGCCGAAGCGGTCGTAAAGGTCGAGGTGACGGAAGGCGGTATCGAGGTCGTCAAGCCACATCAGCCGCACCACGCGCCGGCCGAGCCAGACGCATTCCGGGTTTCCGGCCGGGCCGTTGATCGCCTGCGTGGCTTCGACGAATTCGTCGGTCTTACGCTGGTTGTCCTTGGTGGCGTCGGACGGAGCGTTTCCCTGCTTCGACTGTTCCTGCGGATTCGGCGTGCCGCTTTGGGAGAAAGCGGCTCCGGTACCGATCAGAAGCGCGAGGCCGGCAGTGGCGAAATGGCGCAAGACCGCGATTTTGAACTGAAGCACCCGTCCACCCATACCTTCCCCGATCGATTTCCCGCCCAACAAATCATCCCAAACGGCCATGGCGTAATGCCGTCCAAATAGGTCTCCAGTGCGGCGGAGACGCTGGCGGAATCCCATGACCGGTATTTCAGATTTTGTCCAGCAAAGTCACAACTTTATCGCACCAGCGCAAAACTGTCGCAGGACAACCTTGGTATTGCCCGACTCGTGCTCTTGGCAGACGGTGCCTGACCGGTTAATCGACGGTCCCCGGAGGATGGAACTGATTTCTCTTCGTACGCCACTGGCGCTTCTCCTGATATCGCTGGGTATGATTGCGGCCGTGTGGTGGTGGCTCGCCACGCCGATTACGTTGTCGCGCGCGCCGATCGATCCCAATGCAAAGCTGCAATGCGTCTCCTATGCGCCGTTCCGCGACACCCAGACGCCGCTGATCCGCACCACGCACATTCCGGCCGAGCAGATCGAGCAGGATCTGACTGATCTCGCCAAGGTCACCGAGTGCGTGCGCACTTATTCGATCGAGAACGGGCTCGACCAGGTACCGGGTATCGCGGCGAAGGTCGGGCTGAAGGTCATCCAGGGCATCTGGCTCGGCAGCGACCGGATCAAGAACCAGACGCAGATTGCGGTCGCGGTCGGGCTCGCCAAACAATATCCGGGCGTGATCACGGCGCTGGTGGTCGGTAATGAAGTGCTGCTGCGCGGGGAAATGACGACCGCGGATCTCGCCGCCTATGTCCGCGCGGTCAAGGCGCAGGTCCAGGTGCCCGTGACCTATGCCGATGTCTGGGAATTCTGGCTGCGCAACCGCGAGGTCTATGACGCCGTCGATTTCGTCACCATTCACATCCTTCCTTACTGGGAAGACATGCCGGTGCGGGCGAAATTCGCCGCCGCCCATGTCGATGCCATCCGCAAGCGGATGGCTGTGGCGTTCCCGAACAAGGAGATCCTGATCGGCGAGACCGGCTGGCCGAGCATGGGCAGGATGCGCGAGGGCGCGCTGCCGTCGCGCACCAACCAGGCGCGGATCGTCTCGGAAATCCTCGATCTCGCCAAGCGCGAGGGTTTCCGCGTCAACTTGATCGAGGCCTATGACCAGCCCTGGAAGCGCCTGCTCGAGGGTACGGTCGGCGGCTATTGGGGCCTGTTCGACTCCGTCAACCGTGTGGTGAAGTACCCGCCTGGCGTCGCCATCAGCAATTACCCGCTTTGGAAATGGTACATGGGCGCTGGCCTTGGGCTGGGCTTCGTCACCTTCCTCGTGGCTTGGCTGGCGGTCCGGCGGCGGCCATGGGCGCCGCGGATCATGTCCTGGATCGCGGTCGGCATCTCCTCAACCAGCGCCGGGATCCTGCTCGGGGTTGCCATCGACAAGATGATCTATGAGAGCTACGGGACCGGCGGCTGGGTGCAGTGGGGAACGCTGCTTGCGGCGGCCGTCTTTGCGCCGATCCTGTCGGCTCACGCGCTGATGGCGGGGAAGTCGCTGCCGACCTTCCTCGAACTGCTCGGGCCGCGCCAGTACCGGCACGGCACCTTGCTCACAGCGCTGCTCGGCCTTTCGCTGATCGTGACGACCGTGATCGGGGCGGAAACAGCGCTCGGGTTCACTTTCGACCCGCGCTACAAGGACTTTCCGTTCGCCTCGCTCACCATGGCTGTGGTGCCGTTTGCGCTGCTGATGCTGCTCAACCGGCCGCAGGAGGGCGTAAGGCCGATCGCGGAGGCCGTGTTTGCCGGCCTTCTGCTGGTCGCGGCCGGCTATACCTTCCTGAACGAGGGGACCGACAACTGGCAGTCGGTCTGGACCTGCGCGATGTATGTGTTGCTGGCGCTTACGCTGTGGCGGGCGCGGGTCGGGCAAAGCCCAAAATGAGCAGGCCGATCGCGATCCCCGACAGCGCGACATTGTAGAGCACGATCCCGAACCCCGCCGCGATCAGCCCGCCGGTCATCAGGACGATCGACGGCCGCAGCACGTGCAGGGTCGCGATGACGAGCGCGACGATGCCGAACACGGAATTCCGGAACAGGCTCGTCGCCAGCACCCGCATCTTGCAGTTCATGGTCTGCAGGCCCGCATCGCAGGCGAGCGCGACGGTTGAGAATTCGATCACGAGATAGCGCAGGTAAAGCGCGTAACCGACGGCGAGGAAACCGACGATCAGCAGAAATTGCACCTGATAGGGTGTGAGGCGGAACGGAGGCTTTGTCATCGCGCGAATATGGTCGGGAAAGAGGATCAGGACAAGCCGCTTCAGGCGGCGTGAAAGCGAGTGAAAATGTCGCCGCAATGTCTTGCGGTCACGCCATTATTGCTCCTTGCGACCGAACATCGAGGTGATCGCCGAGACCGCGGAAGGTGGCTCCGGCTTCTTCGGCGGCTCCTCGACCACCACCGGAGCTGCCGCCGCTCGTTTCGGTGCTGCGTGCCGGCGTGGTGCGGGTTTGTTGGGAGTTGTCGTGGCCGGCGGCGGCTCGTCCTTGAGCGTCAGGCGCTGACCGTCGAAAACAGCGGTTTCGCAAGCGCGGCCGTTCTCGGCGAGCACCGCGCAAATCTTCGCCGCGGCGCCGGCATCGCGCAGCGGGCCGGCAACGAGGCGAAGCTGCATGCCGAGCCCGTTGGCGCCCTCCTTGATGACGATGATCGGGCGCAAATTGAACAACGGCGCGTTCGAGCGCGATTTCAACAGGCCTCGCCACAGCGCGCGCAGCCCCGGCACCGAATTGGCGGTGCCGAGATCGACGCCGAATTCGGTATGCTGCACCTCGGCTTTCGGCGCGCTAGCGTCCTCTTTCGCTTTCTCCGCGTCACCGGCGGCAGGCGCCGCGGCGACCACCTCGGGCATGGGGCTGGCGGTGACCGTGGCAGCGGGCTTGGCCGGCTCGACTGGCTTGCTCGCGGCAGGATCGGGCGGTCCGATCATCGACTTTGCGGCGACGAGTGGCATCGCGGGCAATGACGCTGCCGGGGTGCCGGCCGGGTCCGAATTGCTGGCTGGCACAGGGGCGGCAGGCGCTGTGTTGGCAGCAACGACCGGCGGTTTCTCCACGGGCGGCTTCTCGCTCGCAGCGGCCGGCGGCTTGTCCGAAGCCAGCACCGGGGGCTTTTCGGCGGCCGGTTTCTCGGGCGCGGCTGGAGCGGGTGTCGTTGCCGCGACTGGGGCCACGACCGGGGCGGGGGCCGAGGCAGGCTGCGCTGCCGGCTCTTGCACCCACGCTGGATATGGCGAGGGGGCGGGCTGTGGCGCGGCCGCCGTGCTCTGCTTTGTGATCGCGCCGGTAACCGAATCCAGTCCTTGCTCAAGCACGGTGACGCGGGCGTAGAGCCGGTCGCGGTCGGAGTTGAGCGTCTCGATCGCGGACGCAAGCCGCCGCGCTTCGTTCTGGCTCTCCTTCGTGAGCATCTGGATCTGCTGCGTCTGCCGCGCCACCTCGGCGCCGGCAACCTGGTCGCGCCGCCACCCGAGCGAGGACTGGTTGGCGAGGACCGCGAGCGTGACCGCGCCGACCGCGGCAAAACCCCAGGAGCCGAGGCGCCACAGCGTGCGGCGGTCGAATTCGTCTTCCTCGGCAAGCAGGCCTGTGAACAAACCGCCGGTGCTTTCCGCGCCGAGATCGCCTGCCAGATTGTCAGGATCTTTGGCCAAAACCCCTTTGGCCCTCCTCAAGGCCCGCCGAATCACGCCGCAAAGATTAACAGGAAATGCGCCGGGAACCTGAATCCGGGCTGTCACGGGAGGCGGATAGGTTTCTTCTCCCGGGGAAACCAATTAAGACGGCTGGGCGCGATTGGTGGCGATCGGCGCACGGTATTTGAGGGCTTTTGATGACTGCTCGATCCAGCCTGACGGTGGTGCTCGCGGCCGGCGAGGGCACGCGGATGCGATCCTCGCTGCCGAAGGTCCTGCATCCCGTCGCCGGCCAGTCGCTGCTGTCCCATGTGTTGCGTGCCGCGCCGAATGGCGAAGGCGCTTCGCTGGCGGTGGTGGTCGGGCCGGACCATGAAGCGGTCGCGGATGAAACGCGGCGGATCCGTTCCGATGCCAGCACCTTCGTGCAGCGCGAGCGGCTCGGCACCGCCCATGCGGTGCTGGCGGCGCGCGAGGCGATCGCTGATGGAGCCGACGATCTCCTGATCGCCTTTGGCGACACGCCGCTGATCTCGGCGGAAACCTTCGAGCGACTGCGTGCGCCGCTGAAGAATGGCGCCGCGCTCGCGGTCCTCGGCTTCCGCGCCGCCGATCCCACCGGCTACGGACGGCTGGTGGTCGAGAACGGCAAGCTCGTTGCGATCCGCGAACAGGCCGACGCCAGCGCCGAGGAGCGCAAGATCACGCTGTGCAATGCCGGCGTGATGGCGTTCGACGGGCGCAAGGCGCTCGGCATCCTCGATGAGATCGGCAATGCCAACGCCAAGGGCGAATATTACCTGACCGATGCCGTCGCCATCGTACGTGAAAAGGGATTGGAGGCCGTCGTGATCGAGACCAGCGAAGACGAAGTGCGCGGCATCAACACCAAGGCGCAGCTTGCCGAAGCCGAAGCCGTGATGCAGGCGCGATTGCGCAAGGCTGCGATGGAGGCCGGCGTGACGCTGATCGCGCCGGAGACCGTCTATCTCGCCGCCGACACCAAATTCGGCCGTGACGTCACCATCGAGCCCTTCGTGGTGATCGGCCCCGGCGTGACCATCGGCGACGGCGCGGTGATCCACTCCTTCTCGCATATCGTCGAGGCCACGATCGGCAAGAAGGTCTCGATCGGTCCTTATGCGCGGCTGCGGCCCGGCACCTCGCTCGGCGACGGCTCGCGGATCGGCAATTTCGTGGAGACCAAGGCCGCAATCCTGGAGGAGGGCGTCAAGGTCAACCATCTCTCCTATGTCGGCGACGCCCGTGTCGGCGCCAATTCCAACCTCGGTGCCGGCACCATCACCTGCAATTATGACGGCTTCCTCAAGCACAAGACTCTGATCGGCAAGGGCGCCTTCATCGGCACCAATTCCTCGCTGGTCGCGCCCGTGAAGATCGGCGCCGGCGCCTATATCGGCTCGGGCTCCGTCATCACCAGGGACGTGCCCGACGATGCGATGGCTGTCGAACGCAGCCCGCAATCCGTCCGCGAAGGCGGCGCCGCGCGCTATCGCGAGATCAAGATGAAAGCGAAGGCCGCGAAGGGAAGCTGACGCCGTAGTCAGTAGGATGGGTAGAGCGCAGCGAAACCCATCGCGATGGAGCAAGCCGCGCGAGTGATGGGTTTCGCTGCGCTCCACCCATCCTTACGATGTCGTCCCGTCCTTCGTCAGGACGACGCTGTCATTCCGGGGCGCGCGTAGCGCGAGCCCGGAATCCATTTCTCCGCTTGCGCCTGTGGCCTGATGGATTCCGGGCTCGTCCTTCGGACGCCCCGGAATGACGGCGGCGAACGGGAGGGGCAGGTTGGATATGTCCTTAACTCACCCGTTAATCTTCCCTTTAACACTGTCTCAATCCGCAATAATTATTGAGTTTGTTGGTGCCCGCGTTTCCCGTTAAGGGAGCGTGTCGTCGGTTTGGCAAATTTTCGGCGATTTGGGGATTTTGATCCGCATGTGCGGCATTATCGGCATTCTCGGACGGACACCGGTTGCGGAGCAACTGGTCGATTCGCTCAAGCGACTCGAATACCGCGGCTACGATTCCGCTGGCGTCGCCACGTTGGAGGGCGACCATCTGGTGCGGCGGCGCGCGGAAGGAAAATTGAAGAACCTGGAAGCGCGGTTGCGCGCCGAGCCGCTCGATGGCCACACCGGCATCGGGCATACGCGCTGGGCGACGCATGGCCGGCCGACCGAGGGCAACGCGCATCCGCATGCGACGGACAATGTCGCTGTTGTCCACAACGGCATCATCGAGAATTTTCGCGAGTTGCGCCAGGAGCTCGAGAAGCAGGGCGCGAAATTCTCCAGCGAAACCGACACCGAGGTCGTCGCCCATCTCGTCAACTCCTACCTCCTGAAGGGCAGTTCGCCGCAGGAGGCGGTGAAGGCGTCGCTGCCGCAGCTCCGCGGCGCGTTCGCGCTGGCGTTCCTGTTCAACGGCCACAATGACCTCATGATCGGCGCCCGCAAGGGCTCGCCGCTCGCGGTCGGGCATGGCGACGGCGAAATGTATCTGGGATCGGACGCGATCGCGCTGGCGCCGTTCACCGATACGATCAGCTATCTCGAGGACGGCGACTGGGTGGTGCTGTCGCGTGAAGTCGGCGTGATCTATGACGAGCATGGCGCGGTCGCCAACCGCGAGGTGCTGAAATCCGGCGCATCGGCATTCCTGGTCGACAAGGCCAACTACCGCCACTTCATGGCCAAGGAAATCCACGAGCAGCCGGAAGTGGTCGGCCACACGCTCGCCCGCTATATCGACATGGCGACCGAGCGGGTCACATTGCCGGTCAAGCTGCCGTTCGATTTCAAAGATATCCAGCGCGTCTCGATCACCGCCTGCGGCACCGCAAATTATGCGGGCTATGTCGGGAAATACTGGCTGGAGCGGTTCTCGCGCCTGCCGGTCGAGATCGATATCGCGTCCGAATTCCGCTACCGCGAGGCGCCTTTGCGGAAAGGCGATCTTGCGATCTTCATCTCGCAATCCGGCGAGACTGCCGACACGCTGGCCGCGTTGCGTTACGCGAAGGAGCAGGGCGCGCATACGGTTTCGGTGGTGAACGTGCCGACCTCTACGATCGCGCGCGAGAGCGAGACCGTGCTGCAAACGCTGGCGGGCCCCGAGATCGGCGTCGCCTCGACCAAGGCCTTCACCTGCCAGCTCATGGTGCTGGCATCGCTCGCGGTCGCCGCCGGCAAGGCGCGCGGCGAACTGTCTGACGCGGACGAGGCCAGGCTCGTGCACGGCCTCGTCGAGGTTCCCCGATTGATCGCGGCGGCGCTCACCACGGAGCCGCAGATCGAGAAGCTCGCGCGCGAGATCTCCAAGTCGCGCGATGTGCTCTATCTCGGACGCGGCACCAGCTATCCGCTCGCGCTCGAGGGCGCGCTGAAGCTGAAGGAAATCTCCTACATCCACGCCGAGGGCTATGCCGCCGGCGAGCTCAAGCACGGGCCGATCGCGCTGATCGACGAGAACATGCCGGTCGTGGTGATCGCGCCTTTCGACAAGGTGTTCGAGAAGACCGTCTCCAACATGCAGGAAGTGGCAGCCCGCGGCGGCAACATCATCCTGATGACCGACGCCAAGGGGGCGGCGGAGGCGACCGTCGATTCCCTGGTCACGATTGTGCTACCGGACATGGCGGCGGCCTTTACGCCGATAGTCTATGCCGTTCCGGTGCAACTCCTCGCCTATCATACCGCAGTGGTCATGGGCACGGACGTCGACCAGCCGCGCAACCTCGCGAAGTCGGTTACGGTCGAATAGTCGCAACCGCCCGGATTACGTTGGCCCTTCAAAAACCTGCTAGGATGGCTTAGCTGGGAGATTCTGGCTGCGCCTTGCGACCTGGAACCATAATGAACCCCGACAATTCGCCTCCAATCCTGCCTCCGGAACACCCCTCGCCAGACGGCCCACGCGGCCTGATGGCGCGCTTCCGCAACTATTTCCTGACCGGGCTGATCGTCACGGGGCCGGTGGCGATCACCCTCTATCTCACCTGGTGGTTCGTGACCTGGGTCGACGGCCTGGTCCGACCGTTTGTGCCTTCGGCCTATCGTCCTGAAACCTACCTGCCATTCGGTGTGCCCGGTTCCGGACTGGTCGTCGCGGTGATCGCGCTGACGCTGCTCGGCTTCCTCACCGCGAACCTGATCGGGCGGACGCTGGTCGATCTCGGCGAGCGGCTGCTCGGGCGGATTCCCGCGGTGCGCGCGATCTATCGCGGCCTCAAGCAGGTGTTCGAGACGCTGTTCTCGGGCAACGGATCCAGCTTCCGCCGCGTCGGCCTGGTCGAATTTCCCTCGCCGGGCATGTGGTCGATCGTCCTGATCTCGCAGTCGCCGAGCGCGAACATCGCCGCGAGCCTGCCGGGCGAGGAGGAGCACATTTCGGTGTTCCTGCCATGCTCGCCGAACCCGACCACCGGATTTTTCTTCTACGTGCCGAAGAGCAAGATCATCGAGGTCGAGCTGAGCGCCGAGGACGCCGCGACATTGATCATGTCCGCCGGCGTCGTGCAGCCGGGCAACGGCGATGCAAAGCGCATGGCCGCGCTCGCCGGTGTGGCCAACGCCGCCCGCATCGCCAACTCCGCCTCCGCGCTGCAGCCGAAGCCCGCGCCTGCGAAGGTAGAATAATCTCGCAGCGGTTGCTGTCATTTGATCGTCACGCTGCAGCGGATTCGCCGTGTTAGCCTGTGACAGGAACTGCTTGCTGCGCAGGGGAGCGCGAGCCATTCCGGTGTCAACCGGATACCGCCTGTTCGGTGGCCCGGATTGCACCGACAATTTATTCTTGAAAGCCCGGGTTTTCTTGCCGGGCGTCGGGTGCGATATCGATGCAGGGTTGTGGATGGCGTTTTGCCTGTCGCTCATTGCGGACGAAGCTGGTTGTTCTCGCCGGGGTGATGTTGCTGCTCGCCTCGATGGCGATCCGGACCGCAAGCGCTGATGATATGAAGCGAAAGACCGGCGACGCCTTCTTCAAGGGCCACCGTCTCGTGACCTTCATCAACGACATGACGCGTCAGGCGACCATCGAGCTCGACGACCGCGAGATCCTTGCGAAGGAGGACGTTGCCGAGATCGGCAAGATCAACACCTACGACCTCGATGGTTCGGTGCTTTACATGCTCCACCTCAAGACGAGATCGGGATGCGGCTCCAATGTCATCGTCCACGCGATGTTGACCGGCGATTCCGGCAAGAACCAGTGAAATGGACCCGCGGAGCGGGACCGCTTGAACCGGTTTGTTAGTTGGAAACTGACCGCTCCTGATCCCTTTCT
>NZ_JBEGDB010000022.1:0-54868 GCF_043638955.1 Bradyrhizobium sp. 31Argb
TCTTGGCCAGCGATCATCCGATCGCATCAAACAGGCCGGACATATGGATGCAGCGATCCGATCACCTCAAAAGCTCTGTGCCACGGGGGCCGTCCACATATGGGTCCCGGCTCGCGCTTCGCTTGGCCGGGACGACGGAAAGACGCGTAGGGTGGGCAAAGCGCAGCGTGCCCACCATCAAGAGCACAGTGTGCGATGGTGGGCACGGCGCTGACGCGCCTTTGCCCACCCTACAATTCCGGGAGAGATCGCTTACGAACCGCGCGCGGCTTCGAGGGCTTGCGGGGTGTCGATGTCGAGGAAGGCGCTCTGGCCGTCGACGGGGACTTCGGCCACGGCTTCGGCGTGCTTGGCGATCAGGTGGCGGGCACCGATGTCGCCATCGAGCGTCATCAATTCCTTGAAGAAGCGCCGCGACCACAGCACGGGATTGCCGCGCCTTCCTTCGCTGACCGGCACCGCGATCAAATGACCGCGGTCGGGCGCAAAGGTTTCGATCAGCCGGTCGATTAAGGACGCGTCGATCAGCGGCATGTCGCCGAGGCAGATCACGGCGCCGTCGACGCTATCGGACACTGCGGAGATGCCCGCCTTCACCGAGCTTGCGAGCCCGCCGGCAAAATCCGGATTGCGCACGAATTTCACCTTCAATCCCTGCAGCGCCTGCTCGACCAGTTCGGCCTGATGGCCGGTGACGACGATCACCTCGGAGGCCTTCGAGGCCAGCGCCTGCTCGGCCGCAATGCGCGCGAGCTTCTTGCCGCTGATCTCCGCGAGCAGCTTGTTGGGGCCCCCCATCCGCGTCGAGCGGCCGGCGGCGAGTACGATGGCTGCGACGTTGCGATTGCCTTCGGTGTCGGAGCCCGTGCGGGGCTGCGGCCGCGTCACGATCTCCATCAAGAGCCCGCCGACACCCATGCCGGTGAGCTCCGCCCGCGTGACCTTGATCCCTGCAAGCAGGCGCATCAGCACCCAGTCAAATCCGTTCTCGACCGGAGAGCGCGCGCAGCCGGGCGCACCCAGCACCGGCACCTTCCCCGCGCTGCCGATCAGAAGCAGGTTGCCCGGATCGACCGGCATGCCGAAATGCTCGACCGCGCCGCCGATCCCGGTGATCGCCGCCGGGATCACATCGCGCCGGTCGGCGATCGCGGAAGCGCCGAACACGATCACGAGCTCGGCGCCAAGCCCGAGCAATTCCTTGATCGAGGCAGCCAGCACCTTCTCTTCATGGGGCACGCGGCGCTCGGCGATGATGCTGGCGCCGGCGGGCGCGAGCCGTTCGGTGGTGACGCGCAAGGTCTTCTCGATCACCTTCAGCGACAGGCCGGGCAGCATCGTGGAGACTAGGCCGACCTTCTTGATGACGTAAGGCGCAACGCGCAGCGTCTCGCGGCCGGCCACCGCGACCGCGGCGTCGCGCAAGCGCGATTCGACACCAAAAGGAATAAGCTTGACGGTGGCGATCATCTCGCCTTCGACCACCGGCTTGAAGGCGGTCAGCGTGGCGAGCGTTATCGCCTCGTCGACGTCGTTGATGCGATCGACCGCGGCGCGGTCAACCACCAGCACGCCGGCGCGTCCCGCGAACAAATTGGCACGGCCGGTAAAGGCGCGTTCGACATTGACGCCATCGCCGGCAATGGCCTGCGCGATGCTGGCCGCGGCAACATCTTCGGAGACGTCGCCCTCATCGAGCCGCACGACGACGATTTCCTTCACTCCGGCCTTGTTCAAGGCTTCCACTTCGGCAGGGCCGATCGTGGTGCCCTTCTTCAGCACCAGCGATCCCTGCCGCAGTGTGTGAACGGTGACGCCGCCAATCGCGTCACGCGGACTGGCAGGCCCGAACTTCATGCTGCAACTTCTTTCTCTTTCGGCGGCAGCCGCAGCGTCGCGGTGATCTCCGCCATGATGGCGACTGCTATCTCCGAAGGAGATACCGCACCGATGTCGAGCCCGATCGGCGCATGGATGCGCGCGATGTCGCTCTCCTTCGCCCCTTGCGCGCGCAGCCGTTCGCCGCGCTTGGCATGGGTCTTCCGCGAGCCGAGAGCCCCGATATAGAAGCAGTCGCGCTCAAAGGCGTGCAGCAGCGCGGGATCGTCGATCTTGGGATCGTGCGTCACTGCGACAAAAGCCGTGTAGTGATCGACGTTGAGCGGCGGCAGCGCGACGTCAGGCCATTCCGCGACCAGGGGAACGTCGGGAAAGCGCTCGGGACTCGCAAATGCCGTGCGCGGATCGACGACGGTGACGTCATAATCCAGCGACCGCGCCAGCGGCGCCAAGGCCTGGCTGATATGGACGGCCCCGATGATCACGAGCTTTGCGGTCGGCGCGTAGACGTTGAGGAACAGCTTGTTGCCGCCGACCTCGACGTTGGTGCTCTTGCCCATCCGCAATGCCTTGGAAAGCTCGGCGTTGAGAGGATCGGCAGCAAAGTCCTTTGCCTTGACCAGGCGCTGCTCGCCATTGGCGGTGTCGGTGATGACGATCACCGGGCGCCGCGCGGCGCGCTCGGCATTCAGCTCTCTCAGCGTTTCGAGCTTCACGGCTAGCCTACCTTCTCGACGAAGACGCGAATGGTGCCGCCGCAGGACAGGCCGACATTCCAGGCAGTCTCGTCAGCCACGCCGAATTCGAGCATCCTCGGCTGGCCGCTCGAGATCACGTCGAGCGCCTCGGTCACCACCGCGCCCTCAACGCAGCCGCCGGAGACCGAGCCCAGGAATGTGCCCTCGTCGTTGATGACGAGGCTCGAGCCGGCTGGACGCGGCGCCGAGCCCCAGGTCTCCACCACGGTGGCCAGCGCCACCCCGTGGCCGGCCTTCTGCCAGTCCTCAGCCGCCTTCAGGATGTCTTCGTCGCGATTGAGCATTTGAAAACCCTCTTCAAGCTACGGAGCGGATCAGGCTGCGATGATGAGGCGGTGGCGGGGCCGAAAGCGCCTCGATCAGCCCCTTGATGGAACTCAAGTTATGCACCGGGCGGAATTCGTCAACGTGGGGCAGCATCATTTTGATGCCCTGCGCCTTGGGCTCGAAGGCGCTGTAGCGCAGTAGCGGGTTGAGCCAGATCAGGCGGCGGCAGGAACGATGCAGCCGGTCCATCTCGAAGGCAAGCTTGGCGTCCGCCTCGCGCTCCAGCCCGTCGGAGATCAGCAGCACGATCGCGCCCTGCCCCAGCACCCGCCGGGCCCACAGCTTGTTGAACGTATGCAGCGAGGTCGCGATCCTGGTGCCGCCGGCCCAGTCCTCAACGCTCGAGGAGCAGCTTGCCAGCGCCTCGTCCGGATCGCGCTGGCGCAGCGCCCGCGTCACGTTGGTCAGTCGGGTGCCGAACAGGAACACCGAGACGCGCTTGCGCGCGTCGGTGATGGCATGCAGGAAATGCAGGAACAGGCGGGTATATTCGCTCATCGAGCCGGAGATATCGAGCAGCGCCACGATCGGCGCCGGCTTGTCGATGCGGCCGAGCTTGCGGATGTCGACGATCTCCCCGCCGGTGCGCAAGGAATTGCGGATGGTGCGGCGCATGTCGGGCCGGAGGCCGCGGGCGTCCGGCCGGTAGCGGCGCGTCTCCAGCTCGGCCTGCGGCAACCTCATCTTGGCGATGGCGCGGGTGACCTCGGCGATCTCGGCCGCGCTCATCTGCGCAAAGTCCTTCTTCTGCAATATCTCGCGGTCGGAGACCGAGAGCTTGAGTTCCTGCGCCTGCTCCTGCGGCCGCTCCTCCCGGCTCGCGGGCTGCGACAGCGCCTCCTGCACACGCCGCGAGGCCGGCGGCGGCTTCTTCTTGGCGTGGTCCGGCAGCGGCACCGAGTCCAGCATGCTCTTCCATTCCTCCGCGGCGCGGAAGAACAGGTCGAAGGCCTGGGCAAAGATCAGCGCGTGCTCATGGCGCTTGACGAAGATCGCCTCCAGCGTGGCGTAGAAATCGGCGCGGCTGCCGACTTCGATGAGCTGCAGCGCATTGAGCGCATCGATCACCGAGCCCGGTCCGACCGGCAGCCCGGCCGCCCGCAACGCACGGGCAAAGCCGACGACATTGTCGGCCATGTGCCCGGTCGGCGGCGCAAGGTGGTTGATGGGCATCTATTCTCAACTCGTCATTCCGGGGCACGCGAAGCGTGAACCCGGAATCTGGAGATTGCGGCGCGAGGTTCCGGGTTCGCGCTACGCGCGCCCCGGAACGACGGAAGCACGCGCGAGAGATCACGTCTCGCTCGTCGCTTCCTTCAAAACCTTCTGCAGCGTGTCGCCCTGCATGCGCGCGATGTCGTCCTGGTACTTCAGGAGCGCACCGAGGGTGTCGCCGACCACTTGCGGCGTCAGCGAGCGGGCATCGAGCTCAGAGAGCGCGGTGGCCCAGTCGATGGTCTCGGCGACGCCGGGCGACTTGTAGAAATCCTGGTCGCGCAGCGCCTGCACGAAGCGCACCACCTGCTGCGACAGCTTGGCCGAAATGTTCGGCACCCGCGACTTGACGATCGCCAGCTCGCGCTCGGCTGTGGGATAGTCGACCCAGTGATAGAGACAGCGCCGCTTCAGCGCGTCATGGATCTCGCGGGTGCGGTTGGAGGTGATGATCACGATCGGCGGCGCCGGCGCCTTCACGGTGCCGAGCTCGGGGATCGTCACCTGGAAGTCCGACAGGATCTCCAGAAGATAGGCCTCGAACGCCTCGTCCGCGCGGTCGAGCTCATCGATCAGGAGCACCGGCGGGCCGGCGACGTCAGGCTCCAGCGCCTGCAGCAGCGGCCGCTTGATCAGGAAACGCTCGGCAAAGATGTCGCTCGCAAGCTGGTCGCGGTCGGTGTCGCCGGAGGCTTCGGCGAGGCGGATCGCGATCATCTGCGCCGCGCTGCTCCACTCGTAGACCGCGGAGGCGACGTCGAGACCCTCATAGCATTGCAGGCGGATCAGCTTCCGCCCGAGCGCTGAAGACAGCACCTTGGCGATCTCGGTCTTACCGACGCCGGCCTCGCCCTCCAGGAACAACGGCCGGCCCATGCGCAGCGCCAGATAGGTCACGGTCGCGAGCGACCGCTCGGCGAGATAGCCGCGCGAGGTCAGGAGCTCGAGCAGCACATCGACGGATTTCGGGAGCGCCGATGCGGTCATGGGAAAGCCGGTGTTGGAGTCAAAGCAGCCTGCACTATCACGCTTTAGCGTTAGCAGCTTCGACCGCCCGGCGCGCCAGCACCCCGATCAAATGCGCGCGATATTCGGCGCTGCCATGCAGGTCGCTGTTCAGCCCTTCCGGCGGCACGTTGATTCCCTCCAGCACCTTGGGGGAGAAGCGCTTCTGCAGGGCCTCCTCGAAAGCGGTGACGCGGAACACGCCGTCCGAGCCGGCACCGGTGACGGCAACTCGGACGTCCGACGGCCGCCGTGCCACGAACACGCCGACCAGCGCATAGCGCGAGGCCTGGTTGCGGAACTTGACGTAAGCCGCCTTCTTCGGAACCGGAAACTGCACCTTGGTGATGATCTCGTCGGCCTCGAGCGCGGTCGAGAACAGGCCCTGGAAGAACTCTTCCGCCTTGAGCCGCCGCTTGTTGGTGACGATGGTCGCGCCCAGCGCCAACACGGCGGCCGGATAGTCGGCGGTCGGGTCGTTGTTCGCCAGCGAGCCGCCGATGGTGCCGCGATGGCGCACGGCGGGATCGCCGATCCCACCTGCGAGGTCGGCGAGCGCCGGGATCGCCTCGCCGACGACGGCGGAGCTGGCGACCTCGGCATGCTTGGCGGTAGCGCCGATCGCGAGCGCGCGGCCCTTCATCTCGATGGTGTCGAGGCCCTCGACATGGGAGAGGTCGACGAGATGCGGCGGGCTCGCGAGCCGCTGCTTCATCACGGGCACCAGCGTGTGGCCGCCGGCGATCAGCTTGGCGTCCTCGTTCTTCACCAGCAGATTGGCGGCCTGTCGCACGGTCGCCGGACGATGATATTTGAATTCATACATTGGAATGTCCCGGAATTTTCAAACCGCGATCGCGATATAATGCGCTGAGGTTCACGCGAGATCGGACTTCGCCATCGCCTTGGCGCCGGCGGCGATCGAGGCGACGATGTTCTGATAGCCGGTGCAGCGGCACAGATTGCCTTCGAGCTCTTCGCGGATCACCTCGTCGGAGAGGTCGTTACCCTTGCGGTGCACCATGTCGACCGCGGTCATGATCATGCCGGGCGTGCAGAAGCCGCACTGCAGGCCATGATTCTCGCGGAACGCTTCCTGCATCGGATGGAGCGGCCCGCCATCCGGCGCCAGTCCCTCGATGGTCTTGACGTCATGGCCGTCGGCCATCACCGCAAGCGTGGTGCAGGATTTCACGGCCTTGCCGTCGAGATGCACGACGCAGGCGCCGCATTGCGAGGTGTCGCAACCGACATGGGTCCCGGTCAACCGCAGGTTTTCACGAAGGAATTGGACGAGAAGGGTACGGGGGTCGACGTTAGCGGTGACGGGATTGCCGTTCACGATCAGGGAAATCTTGGCCATCAGCACTCTCTTGATCTGCTCTGCCGCATATCGACAGAACAGGCGTTTATAACCGTTCCAAAGCCATAATATGGGCCATCACCGCAATGGGCAACCTCGCCGCTCGCATGGCCGGATGACCGAGCGTTGTTCTGGCGCCATTGTGCAGCGCCGTCAGTCTTTATCTTAGAGACGGCCGTGTCAGTGTCAGCCTTGCACGGCCTTGGCGAAATTCGCAAAGAATTCATCGGCCAGTTTCTTGGCCGCGCCGTTGATCAGGCGCTGGCCGAGCTGGGCGAGCTTGCCGCCGATCTGCGCCTCGACATTGTAACTCAGGAGTGTGCCGCCATCCTTCTCGGCAAGCGCGACCGTCGCGCCGCCCTTGGCGAATCCGGCAACCCCGCCCTCGCCTTCGCCCGAGATCTTGTAGCCGTTGGGCGGATCGAGATCGGACAGCATGACCTTGCCCTTGAAGCGCGCCGAGACCGGGCCGACCTTCATCTTGGCAACCGCGCGAAAGCCGTTGTCCTCGGTCTTCTCCAATTCCTCGCAGCCGGGGATGCAGACCTTCAACACCTCGGGATCGTTGAGCTTGGCCCACACGGCCTCGCGCGGCGCCGCAAGCTGGACCTCGCCGTTCATCGTCATTGCCATGAGAGCCTCCGCGATCGCATCAAACCAACACCCAAGTAAAGCACAGCCGCCACAAAGGAAAGACCGGCATCCGACCACGAGCGATGCATATTCGCAGCGCAGCAAAACGGAGGCCACCCTTGTGACGACGCCGGGCTCGATCCAGAAGGGCCATTGGCAGCGGCGGCCGACAATGATTAGGTCGCCGCGATGAGCACATCCCTTTCCCCGCTGCTGGCACCGATGCTGTCAAGCGCCGCGATGCGCGCGGTGTGCGACGACGCTGCCACCTTGCAGAATATGCTCGATTTCGAGGCAGCACTGGCGCGCGCCGAAGCAGCGGTCGGCGTGATTCCGAATGCCGCTGCCGGCCCGATCGGCGCGGCCTGCAAAGCCGAATCATTCGACCGCGCGGCGCTCGCAGAAGCCGCTGTTCGGTCAGGCAACCTGGCTATTCCGCTGGTCAAGGCGCTCACCGCCGAGGTCGCCAAAGCCCATAAGGAAGCCGCGCGCTATGTGCATTGGGGCGCGACCAGCCAGGACGTCATCGACACCGCGACGATGCTCACCTTGCGCGCCGGCATCGATGTGTTGCTGGCCGAACTCGATCGGGCCATCGCGGGCTTTGCCAAACTCGCCCGCCAGCATCGCGACACGGCGGTGGTCGCGCGCACCTGGCTGCAGCACGCGCTGCCGATGCCGTTCGGCCTCAAGCTCGCCGAATATGCCGCAAGCCTGCACCGCTCGCGCAAGCGCCTGCAGCGTCTGCGCCGCGAGGCGTTGGCCCTGCAATTCGGCGGCGCGGCCGGGACGCTGGCTGCGCTCGGCGACAAGGGCATGGCGGTCGCCGAAAAGCTGGCGCAGGAACTCGGCCTGCCGTTGCCGGAGGCGCCCTGGCACACCCACCGCGACCGCATCGCGGAAATCGCCTCCGCCTTTGCCATCATCGCCGGTAGCTGCGGCAAGATCGCCCGCGACGTGTCGCTGATGATGCAGACCGACGTCGCCGAGGCATTCGAGCCGTCGGGCGAAGGCCGCGGCGGCTCCTCCACCATGCCGCACAAGCGCAATCCCGTTGCCGCCGCAACCGCACTCGCCGCCGCCACCATGGCCCCCAATCTCGCCGCGACGATCCTCGCCGCGCAGGTCCAGGACCACGAGCGCAGCGCCGGGCCGTGGCACGCGGAATGGCCGACCTTGCCGACGCTGATGCTGGTCACCTCAGGCGCGCTCGCCGCCACCGTCGAGCTCGCCGAGGGCCTGGAAGTCGACGCCGCGCGCATGCGCGTCAACCTCGATGCGACCAAGGGGCTGATCATGGCCGAAGCGGTGTCGATGGCGCTCGCCGAAAAGCTCGGCAAGAGCGAAGCGCATCATCTGATCGAAGCCGCCAGCAAGAAGGCGGTCGCCGAACAGAAGCACCTGCGCGACGTGTTGACCGCGGATCCGCAGGTGACCGCGCAGCTTGCCGCGGACAGAATCGAAAAACTATTCGAGCCAATGTCCTATCAGGGCGCCTCGCAGGCGCTGATCGACCGCCTGCTCGCCTCGCTTAAGGATTTGTCGTAAGACACCCGCGGTCATTCCGGGGCGCGCGAAGCGCGAACCCGGAATCCATTCGACCACTTGCGCGGGCGGAGAAATGGATTCCGGGCTCGATGCTATCGCATCGCCCCGGAATGACGGAGCGTGTGGAGAGAATGAAGGAACGCAGACCATGCCGATGATCGACGCCGACGGATGCCTACTCAACGTCCAGGTGGAAGGCCGCGATGGCGGGCCGACGCTGATGCTGTCGAATTCGCTGGGCTGCACGTTGCAGATGTGGGAACCGCAGATGAAGGCGCTGACGCAGGTGTTCCGCGTCATCCGCTACGACCGGCGCGGCCACGGCAAGTCGCAGGTCCCTCCCGGCCCCTATTCGATGGAGCGTTTCGGCCGCGACGTGCTGGCGATCCTCGACGATCTCAATATCGAGAAGACGCATTGGTGCGGCCTGTCGATGGGCGGCATGGTCGGGCAATGGCTAGGGGCCAACGCGCCCGAACGCTTCGGCAAGATCATCCTCTCCAACACCGCCTGCTACTACCCGGACCCGACCAACTGGCACAACCGCATCAAGGCCGTGAAGGAAGGCGGCCTCGCCGCGGTCGCCGACACCGTGATCGCGGGCTGGCTGACGGCCGATTTCCGCGAGCGCGAGCCGCAGATCGCAGCCCGGATGAAAGCGATGCTGTTGGCCTCGCCTGCCGAGGGCTACATCGCCTGCTGCGAAGCCTTGAGCACGCTCGACCAGCGCGAGCTGCTGCCTGACATCAAGAGCCCGACGCTGGTGATCGCCGGCCGTCACGACATGGCAACGCCGATCGCCGCGGGCGAATACATCCGCAGCCGCATCCCCGGTGCGAGCATGACGATCCTCGATGCCGCGCATATCTCCAACGTCGAGCAGTCGCACGCCTTCACCGAAGCCCTGGTCGGCTTCCTGACGCAACGCTAAACGAGTGCCGTCATTGCGAGCGAAGCGAAGCAATCCATAGCGCCACTTGTGGAAATATGGATTGCTTCGTCGCTTCGCTCCTCGCAATGACGGGAGGAGACAATCATGGACGACGACAAGCGCCGCGACGAGGGCATGACCCAGCGCCGCAAAGTGCTCGGCAATGAATGGGTCGATAAATCGATCGCCAATCGCAACGCGTTCAACACCGACTTCCAGGACCTGATCACGCGCTACGCCTGGGGCGATATCTGGACGCGGCCGCATTTCGACCATCGCACGCGGCGCGTGCTTGTCATCGGCACCATGGTCGCGCTTGGGCAGTGGGACGAATTCCGCCTGCATGTTCGCGCAGCCCTCACCGAAGGCGGCTTTTCGCCCGACGACATCAAGGAGATCCTGCTGCAGCAGGCGATCTATTGCGGCGTGCCGGCCGCCAACCATGCGATGAAGGAAGCCTCCGCGATCGTCGCGGAACTAGGGTTGCTGAAGAGATAGTTCGCCGGCGGGCACGCTCGCATCAACATTGTTGCGCACTTCGGCCACCCGCGGCGCGGCGCCCTCGACCAGCAGCACGATGCCGATACCGAGCAGCATCAACAGTTCGGTCGCATGCAGCCGCAGCGCCTCGGCCTCGCCGACCACGGACGCGGCCAGCATGCTGACGAAGCTGAGCACGCTGCCGAGCACGAGCGCCATGCCGAGCGTCTCATCGCCGCCGCCGCGCTCGCGGACCGAGCGAAGCGAAAGCAGCACTAGGTACAGCGCGAAAAAGGCAACCGTGGTGATCCGCACGAGCGCCAGCAGCCAGGCGACACGCACGCTCGCCACGCCCGACAGATGCAGATGATCGCTGATAAAGAACCCGATCGACACGCTCGGCCGTTCATAGAGACCGCGGACCGGCGAGGCCATGATCTGGAAGGCGATGCTGGTCCAGGCCGGGATGAAATAGGCGGCAAGCAGCGCGCCGCTGAATGAGCTGATCCGCCAGTTCGTCGACATCTGCCGCTCCCTGCTGTTCCGCTCGCCGACGCCGCGATGGCGGTTTGGGACGAGGTAACTTCGTTGGAACTGAAGCGGCAATCTAAACCCTTTGTTAACCTTAATTGGGGCGGCCGCCGCTGTGGACAGCGTCCAAAAGAAAGTCCCGCCTTTCGGCAGGACCTTCCTTTTGCTCTCGCTTGGACGGGAAACTAGCGCCCTTGGCCGGGGTTCTGGCCTTGGCCGGGATTCTGGCCAGGATTCTGGCCCGGATTCTGGCCCTGACGGTTCGGGTCCTGCTGCTGCTGGCCGGGCTTGCTGCCGCCGCCCTGCTGCTGACCGGGCTTCTGGCCCGGATTTTGATTCTGCTGACCCGCGTTCTGGTTCTGATTGGCCATTCGCAATCTCCCTGGTTGGACCTGGTCCCTTCGAACCAGGCACGGGGCCAACGCGGGAACCAGGACGCCGTTTCGGCGGGAACCGTCACGTCACGGTGAGCGAATGCGGGATCGGGAACCGATGGCAAAACTACCTCTGTACAAGCCCTTGATGCCGCAGCTCCCGCTGTTGCCGCCCAAGGGGTTCCACTGTTAGAAAATGATACGACGCGTCGGACAAGGCTGCCGGGAGCCCTCGCCGCGTCGCTCTCTCACAAGCGGCAGCGCATGGATTATTTCGCTCAGCAACTCATCAACGGTCTCGTGCTCGGCTCGATCTACGGGCTGATCGCGATCGGCTACACCATGGTCTATGGCATCGTCGGCATGATCAATTTCGCCCATGGCGATATCTTCATGATCGGCGGTTTCATCGCGCTGATCTCATTTTTGGTGCTGGTCTCGCTCGGCCTCACCGCGATCCCGCTGGTGCTGTTCGTCGTGCTGCTGGTGTCGATGGCGATCACCGCGCTCTATGGCTGGACGGTGGAGCGCATCGCCTACCGGCCGTTGCGGCATTCGTTCCGCCTGGCGCCGATGCTGTCGGCGATCGGCATGTCCTTCGTGCTGACGAATTTCTCTCAAGTCGCGCAAGGTGCGCGCGTCAAACCGGTGCCGCCGATCATCACCGGCGGCTACACGCTGCATGAGGGCGCAAGCGGCTTCGTGGTGCAGCTCTCGAATATCCAGATCATCGTCGTGCTCGCCACCGTGGTGCTGCTCGCGCTGTTCACCTGGCTGGTGTCGCGCACGCGGCTCGGGCGCGACATGCGCGCTTGCGAGCAGGACCAGACCATGGCGGCGCTGCTCGGCGTCGACGTCGACCGCACCATCTCCATGACTTTCGTGATCGGTGCCGCGCTCGCCGCTGTCGCCGGCATGATGTACCTGCTCTATTACGGCCTGGTCGATTTCTTCATGGGCTTCGTCGCCGGCATCAAGGCCTTCACCGCCGCGGTCCTCGGCGGCATCGGCTCGCTGCCCGGCGCGATGCTGGGGGGATTGGCGATCGGGCTGATCGAGACGTTCTGGTCGGCCTATTTCTCGGTCGAATACAAGGACGTTGCCGCCTTTTCGATCCTGATCGTGGTCCTGATCTTCCTTCCGACCGGCCTGCTCGGCCGGCCTGAAGTCGAAAAAGTCTGACGGGCGGCCGCGTGACCGCGTCAACGCTCGAGAAGAAACCGGCGTCGCGCGCGAGCGGCGTCGCCTTCATCCTCAAGAAGGCCACGATCAGCGCCCTCGTCGCGCTGGTGCTGTTCTCGCTGATGATCGGCGTCCGCACCGAGGCCGGCCCGCAGGGCGGGCTGATCTACTGGACGCGGTTCGGCGATCTCGCCGCCATCGTCGCCGCCGTGTTCGGCGGCAGCATCGTCATCGAGCTGCTGCGGCAATGGTGGGGGCCGACCGACAAGGTCCGTGTCGTTCCACCAGCGGTGCAACATGCGCTGTCGCTCGCCGGACGTCTGATCGCACCGGCGCTGCTGATCTTCACCTTCCTGGTGCCGGTGATCTTCTATGATCAGCGCTACATCCTCGATCTCGCGATCCTCGTGCTCACCTATGTGATGCTCGGCTGGGGATTGAACGTGGTCGTCGGCCTCGCCGGCCTGCTCGATCTCGGCTATGTCGCCTTCTACGCCGTCGGCGCCTATTCCTACGCGCTGCTCGCCACCAATTTCGGACTGTCGTTCTGGGTCTGCCTGCCGCTCGCCGGCATCCTCGCGGCGTTCTGGGGCGTGCTGCTCGGCTTTCCCGTGCTCAGATTGCGCGGCGACTATCTCGCGATCGTGACGCTGGCCTTCGGCGAAATCATCCGCCTCGTCATCATCAATTGGCAAAGCCTGACGGGAGGACCGAACGGCGTCTCCGGCATCCCGCGGCCGACCTTGTTCGGCATTCCGCTCACGCCAGGTGAAGACGGGCTGGCGGCGCGGCTCGGCATCGAGTTCTCGCCGACGCACCGCATCGTCTTCCTGTTCTACGTGATCCTGGCGATGGCGCTGCTGACCAACTGGGTGACAATCCGACTGCGCCGCCTGCCGATCGGCCGCGCCTGGGAGGCTCTGCGCGAGGACGAAGTCGCCTGCCGCGCGCTCGGCATCAACACCACCACGACCAAGCTCACGGCCTTTGCCACCGGCGCGATGTTCGGCGGCTTTGCCGGCGCGTTCTTTGCGACGCGCCAGGGCTTCATCAGCCCGGAATCCTTCACCTTCCAGGAATCCGCGCTGGTGCTCGCCATCGTCGTGCTCGGCGGCATGGGCTCGCAGCTCGGCGTGGCGCTGGCTGCGCTGGCGATGATCGGCGGCTTCGAACTGTTCCGCGGCCTCGACCAGTACCGCATGCTCGTGTTCGGGATGGCGATGGTGCTGCTGATGATCTGGCGGCCGCGCGGATTGATCGGCCATCGCGCCCCGACCGTCTATCTCGAGCGCAACGAGGCGATCTCCTCCGATCTCGTCAAGGAGGGGCACGGATGAGCGGCGAGACCATCCTCTCCGTCGATGGCCTGTCGATGCGGTTCGGCGGCATCGTCGCCGTGAACAATCTCTCCTTCGATGCCGGACGGCGCAAGATCACCGCGCTGATCGGTCCGAACGGCGCCGGCAAGACCACCGTCTTCAACTGCATCACCGGTTTCTACAGGCCGAGCGGCGGCTCGATCGCGCTGACCCATAACGACGGCAAGACGATCCAGCTCGAACGCCTGAACGATTTCCGTATCTC
Organism: Bradyrhizobium sp. 31Argb; assembly: GCF_043638955.1. Lineage (NCBI taxonomy): Bacteria > Pseudomonadati > Pseudomonadota > Alphaproteobacteria > Hyphomicrobiales > Nitrobacteraceae > Bradyrhizobium > Bradyrhizobium sp. 31Argb. The sequence continues at coordinate 13,771 of NZ_JBEGDB010000022.1, forward strand.
CAAGCAGGCGCGTGTGGCGCGCACCTTCCAGAACATCCGCCTGTTCCCCGGCATGACTGCGCTGGAGAATCTGATGGTGGCGCAGCACAACGCACTGATGCGCGCCTCCGGCCTGACCTTCCTCGGCCTCATCGGCGCGCCATCCTGGCGCAGCGCGGAAGCACGCGCGATCGAGCTGGCGCGCACCTGGCTTGTGCGCATCGGCCTGCTCGACCGCGCCGACGATGCCGCCGGCAACCTTCCCTACGGCGACCAGCGCCGGCTTGAGATCGCGCGCGCGATGTGCACCGAGCCTGCGCTGCTCTGCCTCGACGAGCCGGCTGCCGGCCTGAATGCGCGCGAGAGCGCCGCGTTGAGCGAATTGCTGCTCTCGATCCGCTCGGAACTAGGCACCTCGATCCTCTTGATCGAGCACGACATGTCCGTGGTGATGGAGATTTCCGACCACGTCGTGGTGATGGATTACGGCGTCAAGATCGCCGAGGGAACCCCAGCGGCCGTGCGCGACGATCCCAAGGTGATCGCCGCCTATCTCGGCGCCGACGAGGAAGAAGCCATCGCCGTCATGGAGAGCGGCACGTGATCGCGCCCGACGAGAAGCCTCCCACCTCCCCCTGCAAGGGGGAGGTCGACCGCGAAGCGGGCGGGTGGGGGTCTCGCTTTTCCCGCACGAAAGATATGACCGCAAGAGCGCGGTCCCTCCGCGCCAACATGACCGACGCGGAATTACGGCTGTGGCGTGCCCTGCGTCGCGACCAGCTCAACGGCCTCTCGTTCCGAAAGCAGCATCCCATCGGCCCATACACGGTCGACTTCTATTGCTCGCGTCTCCGCCTCGCCGTTGAGGTGGACGGCGGACAGCATGCTGAAGAACGCAAAAAGGCCGACGATCGGCGAACGCGGTGGCTTGCCGAGAAAGGCGTCACCGTTGTGCGCTACTGGAACAATGACGTGTTGTCGAATTTGGAGGGCGTGCTCAGCGATCTTCTCGCGCACACCGAGAGGCTGGCGCAAGCGGAGACAACCCCCACCCCAACCCTCCCCCTTTCAGGGGGAGGGAGAAGCGAGCGCTCGCCCTCTCACCTCCCCTTGAAAAGGGGAGGTCGGTTTGCGCGACAGCGCAAACCGGGTGGGGATCAACTCTCTCCACACGCGCCTGTGCCCGGGGCTGACCCCCACCCCACCCTCCCCCTTTCAGGAGGAGGGAGAACTGACAGCGCGCCCGACGACGAACGGAGCGGGTCATGACCTCTCCCCTGCTCGCGATCCGGGGCCTGCGTGCGGCGTATGGAAAGATCGAGGCGCTGAAGGGCGTCGATCTTGAGATCAATGCCGGCGAGATCGTTGCGCTGATCGGGGCCAATGGCGCCGGCAAGTCGACGCTGATGATGACGATCTTCGGCAAGCCGCGCGCCCGCGCCGGCGCGATCGAATTCGATGGCGACGACATCACCGGCGTGCCGACGCACGAGATCGCGCGGCTTAGGATCGCACAGTCGCCCGAGGGACGCCGGATCTTTCCGCGCATGAGCGTCGCGGAAAACCTGCAGATGGGCGCTGACGTGACCGAGTGCAGCGAAGCGGAACGCGCGGCCGTGCTGGAACGCGTGTTCACGCTGTTCCCTCGGCTCAAGGAACGCGTCAACCAGCGTGGCGGCACGCTCTCCGGCGGCGAGCAGCAGATGCTGGCGATCGGCCGCGCGCTGATGAGCCGTCCGCGCCTGTTGATGCTGGATGAGCCTTCGCTCGGCCTCGCGCCGCTGATCGCACGCCAGATCTTCGACGCGATCCGCACCCTGAACCGCCAGGATGGCCTGACCGTCCTGATCGTCGAGCAGAATGCCAACCACGCGCTGAAACTCGCCCATCGCGGCTACGTCATGGTCAACGGCCTGATCACGCTGTCCGGAACCGGCAGCGAGCTGTTGCAGCGGCCGGAGATCCGCGCTGCCTATCTGGAAGGCGGACGGCGGGGCTAAGCCTTTTGGACCCCATCCTGCGGCAAGATGCTGCGAAGGGACCGTGCATTTGCCTGAAAAATGCCGATGACTTCACGGCAAATTCAGTCGACAATGCCTTCGGTTTCGCATCCGGCGGCGCGCCGGATGCCTCCCTTAAGCGATGACCACGGGGACTCCACATGAAATCACTCAAGCTGATCGGCCTGGCATTCGGCGCATCGCTCGCACTGTCGGCGAGCGCATTCGCGCAGGACATCACCATCGCAGTGGCTGGCCCGATGACCGGCTCCGAATCCGCGTTCGGCCGGCAGATGAAAAACGGCGCCGAACAGGCGGTCGCCGATCTCAACGCCGCAGGCGGCGTGCTCGGCAAGAAGCTCAAGCTCGAGGTCGGCGACGATGCCTGCGATCCCAAGCAGGCGCGCTCGGTCGCGGAAAAACTCTCCAGCGCGCGCATTCCCTTCGTCGCCGGTCATTTCTGCTCGTCGTCGTCGATCCCGGCCTCCGAGGCCTATGCCGACGGCAACACGTTGCAGATCACGCCGGCCTCGACCAACCCGCTGTTCACCGAACGCAAGCTCTGGAACGTCGCGCGCGTCTGCGGCCGTGACGACCAGCAGGGTCTGGTCGCCGCCGAGTACATCATCAAGAATTTCAAGGGCAAGAACGTCGCGATCCTGAACGACAAGACGACCTACGGCAAGGGCCTCGCGGACGAGACCAAGAAGGCGCTGAACAAGGCCGGCTTCCAGGAGAAGATGTTCGAGTCCTACAACAAGGGCGACAAGGATTTTAACTCCATCGTCTCGCGGTTGAAGCGCGACAATATCGATCTCGTCTATGTCGGCGGCTACCACCAGGAGGCCGGCCTGATCCTGCGCCAGATGCGCGACCAGGGCCTGCAAACGGTGCTGATGGCGGGCGATGCCATGAACGACAAGGAGTTCGCCTCGATCACCGGCCCCGCCGCCGAAGGCACGCTGTTCACCTTCGGCCCCGATCCCCGCAACAAGCCGACCGCGAAAGCCATCGTCGAGAAGTTCAAGGCCAAGAACATCGATCCCGAAGGTTACACGCTCTACACCTATGCCGCGATGCAGGTGTGGTCGCAGGCCGTCGCCAAGGTCGGCTCGACCGATCCGAAGAAAGTGATGGACGCGATCAAGGCCGGCGAGTGGGACACCGTGCTCGGCAAGATGGCCTTCGACGCCAAGGGCGACATCAAGGCGATCGACTACGTCGTCTACAAGTGGGACGCCAAGGGCAACTACACCGAAGTCAACCCGAAGGGGTCGTAGGGCTCACGGACTGCTCGCCGCAACTACCGCCGTCATTCCGGGGCGCGCGTAGCGCGAGCCCGGAATCCATCGGGCAGCATGCGCAAGTGGCAAAATGGATTTCGGGCTCGTCCTTCGGACGCCCCGGAATGACAATGTGCATGATGCCCGAGCCATGCAAAAATTGCCCGTCGTGCAAATCACCAAAAGTCTGTCCAGCCCTCGCGGAAAAAACATTCCGCTTTCGCCGTCGGGCAAATCAGTGATTTAACTCCGCGCGTCTCACGGCGGATGAGGGGCGGCTCGCGATCGTCACGAACGTTGCGGTGAGATGCGGTGGACGCGATGCGTGCGACTGACGAGCGCATGTGACGCGGACGGCGAAGTCGTGTGGTCCTGTCGCCCCGACGCTGGCGCTAAGTTTTTCGTGCGAACTTTCTTCGCGCGAGAAGTGACGGTGGCAAAAGAGCCCGGTCACCGGGGAGAGCGCGAAGGAAGCCGTAAAACCATCGCGCAGGGAAAGCCGGAATGCTTCGGTTGAACCTGTGGTCCTACCCCCGTGCTTTTTGTTGCACGGGACCCACGGGTGCAACCAGCACCCGGCTTTCCCTGCGCCCTCTGATATCGAGGAGGGTGAAGATGACGCAAAACTCGGGCACATCGCGCCGCGAGAACGCGGACTCACATCCTCTCGCTGTTTGAAAATTGAATCACAACTCGCGGCAACGCCGTAGGGTGGGCAAAGCGACTTGTCCGCCGTAGCTCAACGAGCGAAGGCGGAAGCGTGCCAACCATCGCGAGCACAGCACTGGATGGTGGGCACGGCGCAAGTGCGCCTTTGCCCACCCTACGACTGCTCTCTCCGTCGTCCCCGCGAAGCAGGCACGACACCGGTGCGAGACGTAACAGCGGCGAGGAAATGACGATAGAGCGAGGTCGCCCGATCAAACCGCCGCGCGCACCGCAACGGCAGCAACCGCCTGCCGCGCGTTCTCGATGGCGCGCATCAGGTCGTTCGGACGGAACGGCTTCTGCAAGCAGACCACGTTCGACAGGTCCGGCGCTTCAGCGACGAAATCCAGCGCCGTCATGCCGGAGATCGCGACGATGGGAAAATCCGGCTGGCGGTCACGCATCATCGACATGAGGTCGAGACCGCTCTTGCCCTGCAGGAAGATGTCGATGATCGCAAGATCGAATTTGGCCGTTTCGAACGCCTTGATTCCCTCCGCGGCGGATGCCGCCTCGACAATCTCGAAACGATTGACGCGCAGCACAATCGCGATCATCGCGCGCACGTCGGATTGGTCGTCGACAACGAGAACTCGGGCCATGAAAACCCCCCGGGACCGGCTGCGGGAAGCCTAATCGTGGAAAACGCTATGCAGTAGGTGATCAGGCGAATTATCTATCCTGTCAGTAAAGAGGTGGTTACCTCCATAGGATACGGGCGCCCGGTTCAATTCCCTGCCGGTAGCAGATAACCTTGGATCGATTTCGAGCGATTGGTTTTGTCGCACCAAAGCGACGCATAGCGGGTTTATCGGACTTTGATTTCTGCCCTCCCCAGGCCAGCGGAGACAGCCTCCCTTCCCACCGGTACGGATGGAGCGGCCGGATGTTCCACTTTGTGTGGACAGCCCGCGCGCGGGTTTGACGTGATCCCCTGTCTTGCGTTCGATACCGCCTTCCAGGAGACCATCAGTGCTCAAGGGTAACGACCGCAGCTTCTTCCTTTCGACCATGCCGGCCTCGCGCGGCGACCGCAACGTGGCGCTGGCGGTGGTCGTCGTCTCGGCCGTGCTGTTCGCTATTGCGATACCATTCGCCGGGATGCCGCTGACGCCGGTGCCGGCCTTCGTGGCGAGCTACCAGTCCGCGCTGGCGATCAACGATCTCATCACGGCGGTGTTGCTGTTTTCGCAGTTCGCCATCCTGCGCTGGCGGGCGATGCTGCTGCTCGCGAGCGGGTATCTCTTCACCGCCGCGGCCGCGGTCACCCACGCGCTGACCTTTCCGGGCCTGTTTGCGCCGGCGGGCCTGTTCGGCGCCGGTTCGCAGACCACGGTCTGGCTCTATATGGTCTGGCACGGCTTCTTCCCGCTGATGGTGCTCGGCTATGCGCTTTTGAAAGGCGACGACGGCGCCCGGATCCGCGGCTCGACGATGTCGGCGATCATGGGCAGCGTTGCGGCGGTCGTCATCGCGATGGCGGTGTTCGCCTGGATCGTCACCGCACAGCACGACCGCCTCCCCGTCCTCTTGAGCGGCGGACACTACACGCCGGTCATGATCGGCGTGGTCTCGACGGTGCTGTTCCTCTGTGCCGCCGCGATTGGCGCGCTGTGGTTCCGGAAACCGCATTCCGTCATCGACATCTGGCTCATGGTCGTGCTGTGCGCCTGGCTGTTCGACATCGCGCTGTCGGCCATGCTCAACGTGGCGAGATTCGATCTCGGTTTCTATGCCGGGCGCATCTACGGATTGTGCGCCGCCAGTTTCGTGCTCGCAGTGTTGTTGATCGATAATGTCGCGCTGCAGGCGCAGATGTCGCGGCTTTTGGGTGTGGTCCGCCGCCAGGCCGCCACCGAACGCGACCACCATGCCGAACGCGAGCGGCTGTTCAGCGCGGTCGTGCAATCCTCCAACGACGCCATCATCACCAAATCGCTCGACGGCACCATCACCGCCTGGAATCCGGCTGCGGAGCGCCTGTTCGGCTATCCGGCAGCCACGGCGGTCGGCCAGCATATCGACATCATCGTGCCGCCCGACCGTCGCGGCGAAATCGACGACATCCTCACGCGGATCGGGAGCGGCGAAAAGCTGGCGCACTATGAGACGCAGCGGCTGCACAAGAGCGGCAAGCCGATCGACGTCTCGCTCAGTGTCTCACCACTGCTGTCGGCGACGGGCGAGATCGTCGGCGCGTCCAAGATCGCGCACGACATCACCGAAAGCAGGCGGACGCAGAAGGCGCTCAACCAGGAGATCGAAGAGCGGCAGCGCATCTTCGAGACCTCGCAGGATTTCCTGTCGGTGACCGCCAAGCAGGGCAATTTCGTCCAGGTCAGTCCGAGCGCCAAGACCATTGTGGGCTACGATCCTGCCGAGATGGTCGGACGTTCCGCGGTCGAGTTTGTTCATCCGGACGATCTCGAAAATACCCGCAACGAGATGCGCGCCGGCCGGCGCGGCCAGAGCAAGCGCAGTTTCGAGACGCGCCTGATCCGCAAGGACGGCGAAGTGGTGTCGCTCAACTGGTCCGCAACCTATTCGGAGCCGGTCAAGCGCTATTTCTTCATCGGCCGTGATCTCACCGAGAAGCAGGCCGCCGAAGCGCAGATCCGGCAGGTGCAGAAGATGGACGCGGTCGGCCAGCTTACCGGCGGCGTCGCCCATGACTTCAACAACATCCTGACCGTCATCACCGGCACCATCGGCATCCTGGAAGAAGCGGTCTCCGACCGGCCCGACCTCGTCGCCATCGCCCGGCTGATCGACGAAGCCGCCGAGCGCGGCGCCAACCTGACCAAGCACCTGCTCGCCTTCGCCCGCAAGCAGCCGCTACAGCCGGTCGATGTCGATATCAATGCGCTGATCCTGGAGGCGGCGAAGCTGCTGCGTCCGACGCTCGGCGAGCATATCGAGGTCACGCCGATGCTGGCCGAGGACGCCTGGACGGCAATGGTCGATCCGAACCAGCTCACCGCGGCAATCCTCAATCTCGCGCTGAATGCGCGCGATGCCATGCCCCGCGGCGGCAAGCTGGCGCTCGAAAGCCGCAACGTCTATCTCGACGAGGGCTATGCCAGCATGCACAGCGAGGTCACGGTCGGCCATTACGTCATGGTCGCCGTCAGCGACAGCGGCACCGGCATTCCCACCCATCTGCTGGAAAAAGTGTTCGATCCCTTCTTCACCACCAAGGAAGTCGGCAAGGGCACCGGGCTCGGCCTTTCAATGGTGTTCGGCTTCGTCAAGCAGTCGGGCGGGCACATCAAGATCTACAGCGAGGAACGCCACGGCACCTCGGTCAAGATGTATCTGCCGCGCGCGACCGGCCTCGCCCAGACCGTCGTGGAAGCGCAGCAGTCCGCCAATGTCCAGGGCGGAAATGAAGTCATCCTGGTGGTCGAGGACGACGCGCTGGTGCGCAAATATGTCGTGACCCAGATCACAAGCCTCGGCTACGCGACGCTCGAGGCGGCCAATGCCGCCGAGGCGCTCAACATCATCGATACCGGCGCGCCGATCGACCTCCTCTTCACCGACGTCATCATGCCCGGCGCCATGAACGGACGTCAGCTCGTCGACGAGGCGCTGAAGCGGCGGCCTGGGCTCAAGACGCTGTACACGTCGGGCTACACAGAGAACGCGATCGTCCATCACGGACGGCTCGATTCCGGCGTGCTGCTGCTGGCGAAACCCTACCGCAAGTCGGAGCTCGCCAAGATGATCCGGCTCGCGCTTGGCAGTTGATGCGTCATGCTTGGCCGCTATATCAGTCAATAGGATGAGAAGAGGACGTGCGCTTTGAAAAATCTCCTCACCGATATCGCAGGCGTCCGCGTCGGCCACGCCGACGACGCCTCGATCGCCTCCGGCGTCACCGCGATCATCTTTGACAAGCCTGCCGTGGCGTCGATCGACGTGCGCGGCGGCGGCCCCGGCACGCGCGACGACGCACTGCTGCAGCCGCACAATACCGTCGATGCGGTGGACGCGATCGCGCTGTCCGGCGGCTCCGCCCTCGGCCTCGATGCTGCCGGCGGCGTGCAGGCCTGGCTTGCCGAGCAAGGCCGGGGTTTGCGGATTCGCGAGGCCGTGATCCCGATCGTGCCCGGTGCGATCTGCTTCGATCTCTTGAACGGCGGCAACAAGGCTTGGGGACGGTTCCCGCCCTATCGCGATCTCGCCTATGCCGCGGCGGCTGCGGCCGGCAGCGATTTCCGGCTCGGCAGCGTCGGCGCCGGCATGGGCGCGACCACGGCCAACCTGAAGGGCGGACTGGGATCGGCGTCGGCGCGAACCGATGACGGCGTGACAGTTGCCGCACTGGCCGTCGTCAATGCGGTCGGCGCCGTCACGGTCGGCGACGGCCCGTCGTTCTGGGCCGCCCCTTTCGAGGTCGACGGGGAATTCGGCGGGCGTGGTCTGCCGGCTGCATTCACGCCTGATATGTTGAAGGCGCGGCTGAAGGGCGGGCCGGCGGCGACATCCGGCGAGAACACCACGCTGGTCGTCGTCGTGACCGACGCCACGCTGACAAAATCACAGGCCAAGCGGCTGGCGATGATCGCGCAGACCGGCATGGCGCGGGCGATCTATCCGGTGCATGCGCCGCTCGACGGCGACGTGGTGTTTGCCGCGGCGACCGGCGAGAAGCCGATCGATCCTTTGTTCGGCCTCACCGAACTCGGCATGCACGCCGCCAACACCGTGGCCCGCGCGATCGCGCGTGGCGTCTATGCGGCGACTGCACTGCCCTTCCCCGATGCGTTGCCGAGCTGGCAGGACCGGTTCGGCTAGACCTGTGATGCAAACCGGGAGCTTACGCGCTGACCGAGAGCGAGGCCCAGGCCTGCGCCGAGATAGGGCTGGCCTGCCGCTGCTCCAGTTGGTCGACGGCCTGCCGCTGCACCAACTGGTCGATGGAATTGTAGGACGAGGTGGCAGCCCGCGCGGCCGACGAGCTCGCAGCCGAGGTCGCCGTCACCTTCGATCCGTCGGCATAGGTAGTCGTTGTCGTGACCGATCCATCGCTGTTGGTAACCGAAGCGCTGGTGCCGTCGAGCGCCTGCATCAGCGCATCGGCACTGCCGCCACCCCCGCCACCGTGATGACGAACGTGGGAGCCACGACCGGAGCCGCCTTTCAAAGCCGAGGACATCTCGTCGAGCGTGACGTTGCCGTCGCCGTCCTTGTCCAGCTTGGAGAACACGTCATCGGCCTTCGCCAGATTGATCCCGCCGGCGCCGAGCGCATCCTCGAATTCGGATTTCGTGATCTTGCCGTTGCCGTCGCCATCGATCTGCCCGAACAAATCCTTCAGCGCATCCGAGCGACTCTTGGTCGAGGCAGCCGTGCCGGTCGATGCCTGGCTCTGCGCATCGAGCAGCGCGCTCATCGTCTCCGGGGCGATCGGCGCAGAGCTGCTGCCGGCCGATCCGGAACTCGGGGCCGCGCCGGTCGGCGCCGTCGTCGCGCCGGAAATATCGAAGATGTTGCCGGCGTCCTGGGTCAGGCCGGTGGGCTTTGCCTGCGACGTCTTCGACGACGTCAGCGACTTCAGGAGATCGATAGCCGACGACGCAGCGCCAAGGGCGAACAGCATGAGAGGGAACTCCGACAATACAGCGTGAGCGGCGGCCCAACACCTGCACGGCTAGCGAGCAAGCGCCGTGCCATGGCGAAAAGCCCTTTAAAATCGGCATTTCGTGCACACAAACGGGTTCGCGGCAGCCGGCAATTGCTGCCGCCGCGGCAGTTTTTTCCTGCCCGCGACTTCCCTCCTGTGCATTGCCCGCTACCGGCATGCATGTTAGGCGGAACCATCCCGCTTGCTACAAAGATGCCTTCGGAGAGCGTCCATGTCCCAGCCCTTCACGCCACGTCCGCTGGTGATCGCGCCGTCGATCCTGGCCTCGGATTTCTCGAAACTCGGCGAGGAAGTCCGCGCCGTCGACCAGGCCGGCGCCGACTGGATTCATCTCGACGTCATGGACGGGCATTTCGTGCCGAACATTTCCTATGGCCCCGACGTCATCAAGGCGATGCGCCCGCACACCAAGAAGATCTTCGATGCGCATTTGATGATCTCGCCCTGCGATCCCTATCTCGAGGCGTTCGCGAAGGCCGGCTGCGACCACATCACGGTGCATGCGGAGGCCGGCCCGCATCTGCATCGTTCGCTGCAGGCAATCCGCGGGCTCGGCAAGAAGGCGGGCGTCTCGATCAATCCGGCGACGCCCGTGAGCGCGATCGAGCATGTGCTCGACCTGATCGACCTTGTGCTGGTGATGTCGGTCAATCCGGGATTTGGCGGCCAGGCGTTCATCCGTTCGTCGCTCGGCAAGGTCAGCGACGTCAGGGCGATGACCGCCGGCCGGCCGATCGACATCGAGGTCGACGGCGGCGTCGCGCCCGATGTATCAGGGGAACTGGCAGCCGCCGGCGCCAATGCGTTTGTCGCAGGCTCGGCCGTGTTCAAGGGCGGCACGATGGAGGCGTACAAGGCCAACATCTCCGCGATCCGCAACGCGGCGGCGCTAGCGCGCGGCGAAGCGATCTAGCTTTCCCGTGGCGGGCGCACCACGGTGACCGTGCACGGCGCCTCCGACGCCACTTTCGCCGAGACGCTGCCGAGCAGCGTCCGCAGCATGGAGTCCTGTCGCGCGCCGATCACGATGTGATCGACCTGATTGGCCTCCGCGAATTCCAGGATCGCCGCCGCGGGATCGATCGCCTCCAGCACATGCACCGACAGCCGGTTCTCGTCGAGCTTCAGCGACGACGCCCAGTGCCGCAGCGCGACCAGGCGGTCGACATGCTTGTTGTTGCCCTTCTCATCCAGTGTCCGGTCGATGGTGACGAGGCCGAGCTTGAGCACGTTGACGCATGCGAGCCGGGCCTGCGGCAGGGTCGCGAGAATCCGCTGCGCGGTGACACGCAAGGCCTCGTTCAGCGGGCCCGATGTCTCCATGGTATCGATCGCAACCACCAGGATCGGGCTCGACGCCAGTTGCACGGCGACGTCGGACTTCGGCTGCGGCTGCCACGCCCCGCGGTTGAAGCGACGGCGCATCACCGTCGCGAACGGATCGCGGTCGCGCCGCTCCGCGCGCGCCGTCAGCTTGACCTGGTCGGGGTTGCCGAGATCGAAGGCGACCTGCGAGGCGGTCGGATAGCGCCAGGCGGGCTCGATCTCCAGGCATCGCAGGACGATCTCCTGCAGCCAGGGCGGATAGTCGCCCCTGAGCTTGCGCGGCGGATAGGGATCGCGCCACAGCCGCCGACGCATGCCGCGCAGCGTTTCGCTCTCGCCGAACGGCCGCACCCCGGTGGTGAAGAAATACAGGAGCACGCCGAGCGAAAACAGATCGCTGCGCGGATCGTCGCGCACCCCGAGCAGGCGCTCCGGCGCCATATACGGCGCGGTGCCGTAAGGCAGGCGAAATTCTTCCTGCAGCAGATCGGGCAGATGTTCGTGATGCGACAGGCCGAAATCGATCAGCACCGTCTCTCCGCTCTCGCGGAACATGATGCTGCTCGGCTTGATGTCGTGATGGATGACGTTCTGCCGATGCAGCGCCGACAGCGCAGCGGCGATCTTGATCCCGAGCCCCCTCGCCTCCTCGTAAGCGATCGGCAGATCGTCCAGCCGCTTGTACAGCGTCTGGCCCGGGATGCGTTCGATCACGACATAGGCCTGGCGCGCGAAATCGCCGGTGCCGAAGCAGGCCGGCACATGCGGCCCGGACAATCGCGGCAGGATCATCTGCTCCATCTCGAAGCTGACGATGGCGGCGGGATCCTCACCTTCCGAGACCCGCGGGACCTTCATCAGCAGCGGCACGTCGATGCCCGGATGGGTGACGCTCCACAGCGTCGCCATGCCGCCGCGATGCACGCACTCGCCAATGGTGAAGCCATCGATGACGGTGCCCGGCTGCATGAAAATTGTCGCCATCTGCTATCGGCCGACAAACAGGCGATCGGCCAGCCAGCCCGGCAGGCCATTGTCGCGGATCCGGGCTGCCGCCGCCTCGATATCATAGGGGGCACGACAATAAGTGATCTCTCGCCTCTCGGTGTCGAACATGGAGAAGGCGGCTGCGGGAATGCCGTCGCGGGGCTGGCCGACGGAGCCGAGCACCGCAAGCCAGCGCCGGCCCACCAAAAGCTGCACGGCTACACCCGTCGTCGGCACAAAGCTCGTCATCTTCGCCGTCGCCGACATCGAATAGAGCGCGGGACGATGGATATGGCCGCAAAAGGTGATTGGAGCATCTGCAGCCATCATGCTGCGCGCAGCGTCCGACGCGTCGCGCACGTAGCGCCATCTGGTCGGGTTCGACGCCTCGGAATGGACGTAGAGGCGGTCGTCCTCCTGCTGCTCCAGGGGCAGTTCGGCGAGGAAGCGCCGCTGCGCCGCGCTGAGCTTGCCGCGGGTCCACTCGATCACCGCCTGGGCTTCGGCGTTCATCGCGTCTTTGTCGATGCCGATGGCGCTGTCATGGTTGCCGCGAACGGCGATCGCGCCGTCCTCGACCAGCCCCATAACGGTGTCCACGGTCCATTCGGGGTCGGCGCCATAGCCGACGAAATCGCCGAGAAGGATGAACTTCTCCGCGCCTTGCGCACGCGCAGCCTCAAGGCAGGCACCAAACGCCTGCCGATTGCCGTGGATATCCGCAAACAGCGCGAGCCGCACATCATCCTCCCCAGCCAATCCTGGCGGGCCCAACCACATCTGTCTTGATGGATATCAAACACGAGCGAAAGTCGCCCGCAAATGGACCGGGAGAATCGGTCGCGAAACTACGTGTTAGCGCTTAGGACAGGCTTCGAGCCCGCGGAACAGCAGTGCCAGCAACGCGTCGGTGCGCTCCTGCAGGTCCGGATCACCCCATTCGTCGGCATGGGCCGGGTGATGAAGGCTTCTCGTCGCCTCGAAAATCGCGCGGGCCGTTGCCTTGGGATCCTTGACCTCGAACACGCCCTGCTCGACGCCATCGGACAGGATATGCGCGATCTGATCGGTCAGGCATTCCTTGTGGCCCTTGACCACAACACAAGCCTCGCGCGCCAGCGTCAGATAGGTGCGGAACATCTCAGGATCGTCGGCAAACCTGGCTTGTTTGGTTGCGAACAGCGTGCGCAGCCACCGGTCGAGCCGGGCCTGCGCAGGGCCGGTACTCACTGCGATCTCCTGCAGCGGGGCCTTGGCCCGGTCGAGCCAGCGTTTTGCCACCGCCTCACGGAGCGAAGCCTTGCTTGGGAAGTGCCGGTAGACACTGCCGTGGCTCACATCGAGCGCACGGGCAACGTCCACCACGGTCGCCTTGGCGAGCCCGTAGCGACGCAGGACGTCCTCGGTGACCTCCAGGATACGTTCAGGGGTCAAGACGACTGCTTCGTTCATGGCTCCACCCTATCCCCAGCTATTGGGCATTTCCACTCCGGCGGTCAGGCGCATCGCAAAACGGCCTGGCCGGTCGTTAAGGCAATCCTAGTCCAGTTAGCGGGCCAATTTCTCCGCTTGGGCCGCCAAGTGGCGAGCCACCTGCTGATTGAGCCAGCGCTGGATCTGTTCAGTCAAATGCAAAATCTCGATCGTCATCATCGTAGTCTCCGGCAAGTCCGTGGCCGGCGCTTTGGCCTGAAACCGGTACTCGTACTCTTCCGGATCAAGCCTTTCGCGGCCGCGAGCCACGGGGCGCCCCATCCGGCGTCCGGAGGTGGATATAGCATGTCTGACTGACAGATTACAATATCTGTTACTCAATAACCCGTGATTGACGTTTGTCAGGTGCGGAACCCAGCTAGCCGAGCCCCCGCCGGGCGGCCCGCCTCCCTGAGACGGGCCTCATCAGTATCCAGAGACCTATTGCTCGTCCTTCGGCGGCATTCGCGGCGGCAGCAGCGGGGTAAATGACACACCGTCACCGGGTCCTGGGGCCGCCGTCAGCGCCCCGCCGGTCGAGGGATCGCCACCCGACGTCTCGATCACGGCGCTCGGGGTGATGTATTCCCTGGCCGCCGCGATCAGGCCGCCCTCGCCGGTGCCAAAATCCGCGGCCCGCCCGCCCTGGGGACGGCCGGCGGCAATCTCGGTGATGGCCTTGTCGGTCTTCTGCGCCAGCGAGTCGCTGTAGGGGATGCGGTAGGCTCTGGGGATGGCGCTCGGCCGGTTGTCTTCGTCGAGGGTCTCGACCCAAAGATAGATCGAGCCGGGGTCGCCCTCCAGCGAGTGCGGCTCCACGATGCGTGCTTGCAACAGCTTGAACGAGGCCGGCAACCTGTCGACGCTGGCCCAGCCCAGCAGGCCGCGCACGCCCATAAAGCTCGCAATATAGAATGCGCTGGTCACGACGACCGCAATCGCCTTGGCCGACCAGGGCAAGCGTGCATAGACCAGGATGACGAGCAATAGCGCGCCGATCAGCGCATAGCTGATCGAGAGCGTGAGGATGACCGACTGGAGATTGTTCACGGGCGAGACATCCTGACGCCTGTCTTCGGATCGAGATCCGCGCCGTTTGCGCGCACGTTGCGGAACGTCTCCATCAATGATTTCTGCCGCTGCTGGACGTCGACCACCTTGCCTTCGGCATCGACCCAGAAACGCAGCGCGGTTTTCTCATCGCCGGTGTGATCGAGCGTCAACTTGTTGTCGAAGATCACCTGGGCGGTCGGATTGAGCTTCTGCACCTTCACGCTGACCGGGACCGGCTGCCCGGTCGTCGCCTGGAAATGCGAAACATTGACGGTGTATTCGCCGGGGATGATGCCGCGCACGGTGACGATCTCCTCGCGGATTGGCGAAGGAATCTTCTTGCCGTTGACGACGATGAAATCGTTGGCGCCGCCACGATCGTCGCGGTCGAGCGTGAGGAAGCCGGCTTCGCGGCGGCGATACCAGGCGATATTGCCGGCGGGATCCTGCACGAACAGATCGAAATCATCGGGGTGATTGTCCGGCCAGTCCATCGTGATGATGAACTCGGCCTTGGAGTCGATCTTGCCCTCCTTCGATTCCGGCGAGACCGCAAGCAACGCGAGGAAGAACAGGAAGGCGACGACCTGCAGCGCCTTGAACAGCATCACGCCGAGCGGATCGAAATGTTCCTCCCGTGGATAGAGGCCGAACTCATCCATCATGATGGTGTTCCAAGGCCGGGGTGACGTGCGTCTCGGTCAACATGACGGCATCGGAAAACACCCGCTGGGTCGCGGCATCGAGCATGTAGTATTGAATCCTGACGAGGATCGATCCGATCAGGCCGGCCAGCGTCGTGTACATGGCTACCGCCATGCCGTCGCTCATCAGGCCCATCGACGATCGCATCGCGACCTTGTCGGCGGCATCGAGGGTTGCGATCGGCGCCAGCATGATGATGAAGCCGATGATGGTTCCGAGCAGCCCGAGCTTCATCAGCGTATCCGAAACGAATGCGCCGAAGGCGTTGGAGCCGCGCAGCCGGTCCGCCAGCGACCTGAGCAGCAATGTCTGATCGATGCGGCCGGTGGTCTGCGCCGCGGCCTTCTTCACCAGGTTGCGGATGTGGTCGCTGACGAGCCCTCCAGGCAGAGCGCGCGCATTCTCGTCGAGCCTCCTCGCGGCGCCGGGAGTGGACAGGATCGCGCGGCAGCGTCTGGCCGCCTCGCCTTCGCGCGCGATCGCTCGCGTCCGCCAGAAACAATGGAGGCAGGTGATGACGTAGAGAACGGCGATCAGGCTCGAAATGTAGGTGCGGTCCGAGGTGACCATGAGATGGAGCAACCCGTATCGCCACAGCAACATGGCGGCGAAGATCGAAAGCCCCGTGAAGATCATCCATAGCAACAGGACACTTCGCTCCGAAGTATCCTTGCCGGGCAAGGTGGTCTCGGCGCCAACCGTGGCACTCATGCAGCTTTGCTCCCTGAGGGCGGCCAAGAGCGACGGCCCGCAAACGGTCCCCGGCTTTGTTAATCCGAGGCGGCAGCTTGCGTCCAAAGACATATGCCTGCGGTTCGCTGGGAAAATTTCCCGAGCTTCTCCTCACCTGCCATCTTGCAATTGGCGTCAAATGGCGGTGCTGTTACGGTCATCTAGAAGCCGCGGAGTGATCGCATGCGCCTCGTGCTCCAGCTCGTCGCCCGTCTGCTCGTCATCGTCATCTTGTGTCTGGGCGGCGCCACCGTTTGGGCGACGATCGACGCCTACCACAGCGTCGACCGCGCCACGGCCGCATCCGCCGAACGGGTCTCGCAAGCGCTGGAAGCGCTCTACTGGCGCGAATTGCTGTTGCGCGGCAACAGGACACGCGAACACCTTTTGCCGGTACCGGAATGGCGCACCACTCAGACGATGAGCCTGATTTCGCCGGGCGTCTGCGTCCAGTTTGAACCGAAGGGCGAGTTCGAGAATCCGCTTTGCGGCCAGAGCAAAGGGATCGGCGCATCTCCACCGCACTGGTTCGCAGCCGCCGTGGAGACATTCCTTGGCGACCACGCCGCGGTCGCCCGGCCGATAAGTGCGCGCTCGACCACTGCAGGCACGGTCACGGCCATTGCCGATCCCGACGCCGCGATATCGCTGGCCTGGCAGCACATCCTCGACAACGTTCACGTCGCGCTGCTGATGGCGGTGGCCATCGCCCTGCTTGCCTCGCTCGCGATTGCGCATGCACTGGCTCCGGCGCAGTTGATCGTTACCGCACTGCAGCGCATGGCGAACGGTCAATATCGAACATCGCTTCCGCGCTTCCGCTCGATGGAACTTGCCATGATTGGGCAGGCCGTCAGCGACCTCGGAGATCGCCTCGCGCAGGCCACGGAAGAACGGGCCGTCCTGACCCGCCGGCTGCTTGAAATCCGCAGCGACGAGCGGCGCGTGCTTGCGCGCGAACTGCACGATGAGTTCGGACAAAATCTCGCGGCGATCCTGGCCTTCGCCAACACGATCGAAGCGGCCAGCGCGCAGGAGCAGGACCGAGGCGACGTCGCGCAGGATGCGCGGATGATCTCGCAGGCCACGCTGCACATCATGGCTTGCCTGCGCGGCACGCTGAACCGCCTGCGCCACCCGCCCGCCGAGGAACTCGGGCTGGAGGCGAGCCTCATCAACCTCGTTGATAGCTGGCGATCGCAGCACGCAACGCAGCCGATGATCCAGCTCGACCTCAAAGGCGATTTCGCCGACGTGCGAGGCGCCGTCGCCGCGACCGCCTACCGTGTGGCTCAGGAATGCCTGACCAACTCGTTGCGCCACAGCGCGGCGCGCGAGATCGTGCTTCGGATCGAGCGGCGGACGGGTGTGGAAAATGCGCTGCTGGTTCGCGTCGAGGACGACGGCGGCGGCGATGCCGCCAAGGTGGCGCAGTCCGTCGGCTTCGGCCTGACCGGAATACGCGAGCGAGTAACCGCTCTCGGCGGTTCGCTGTCGATCGCGCGTGCAAGGCGCGGCCTGAGCGTCGCCGCCACGATCCCGCTCGCCGCCTGATGCCGGCGCCGAAGACCCATGGCATTTCGATCCTGCTTGTCGACGACCATCCCGTGGTCCGGCAAGGCTATCGGCGCGTCCTGGAGCATCAAGGCGACTTCCGGGTGGTCGCTGAGGCCGACAACGCAGCCGAGGCCTACCGCGCATTCAAGACCCACGCCCCTGATGTCGTGGTGATGGACATCTCGATGCCGGGTGCCAGCGGGCTCGAAGCTATCAGGAACATCCGCCAGCGCAGCCCTGCCGCGCGCATTCTCGTGTTCAGCATGCATAGCGAGGCAGCGCTGGTGAAGGCCGCCTTCAGCGCGGGGGCAAGCGGCTATGTCACCAAGTGCAATGAACCGACTGTGCTGATCGCGGCGATCCGTTCGGTGGCGCGTGGCGAACATGCGATGAGCGATGACGTCGCCCATGCCCTGGCGATGGAAAGCCTGACTCCGTCAGGATCAGTCCTTGACCAATTGGGGGAGCGGGAGATCGAGATCCTGCGACAATTGGCTGCCGGCTCGACCACGGAGCAGATCGCCGCAAACCTCAATCTCAGCATGAAGACGGTTCAGAACTATCATTACCTGATCAAGACCAAGACCGGCATGCGGACCGATGCGCAGCTCGTCCGCCTCGCCGTCGAGTGCGGGTTGACCAGCCTTTAGAGCAAGCAATCCATCGCGCGATGTGGGGGCATGGATGGCTGTCGTCATCGCCCGGCTTGACCGGGCGATCCAGTATTCCACAGACGCCAGTGCTTGAGCCGAGAGGCCGCAGCGTACTGGATTCCCCGACGGAGCCTGTCATCGGGCTCGCCGAAGGCGAGACCCGGTGGCGGGGAATGACAGGACGTCGTGGATCAGATCAACCCGTTCGCGCGCCGAGAGGCCCATTTTCCTCATGCGGAAGGCTCGAATCGGTGGCCTCTACGGGATCGATTTGCTAAAGCGCGGTGTAAAAACAACCGGCTGGGAGCTCGTTTGCCGCCCCTGCCCGCACCTCGGAGTTTTCCATGATCCCCCGCTACACCCGCCCGGAGATGGCCGCGATCTGGGAGCCGCAGACCCGCTTCAAGATCTGGTTCGAGATCGAGGCGCATGCGGCTGATGCGCTAGCGGAACTCGGCGTCATTCCCAAGGAGGCTGCGAAGACGATCTGGGCCAAGGGCAAGGACGCAACCTTCGACGTCGCGCGGATCGACGAGATCGAGCGGGAGACCAAACACGACGTCATCGCCTTCCTGACCCATCTCGCTGAAATCGTCGGCCCCGAGGCGCGCTTCGTGCACCAGGGCATGACCTCCTCCGACGTGCTCGACACCTGCCTCAACGTGCAGCTCACCCGCGCCGCGGACCTCCTGCTTGCCGACATCGACAAGGTCCTGGCCGCGCTGAAGAAGCGCGCCTTCGAGCACAAGATGACGCCGACCATCGGCCGCTCCCACGGCATCCACGCCGAGCCGGTGACCTTCGGCCTCAAGCTCGCCTACGCCTATGCGGAATTCTCCCGTGCCCGGGCGCGGCTCGTCGCCGCCCGCAAGGAAGTCGCGACCTGCGCGATCTCGGGCGCAGTCGGCACCTTTGCGCAGATCGACCCGCGCGTCGAAGAGCATGTCGCCAAAGCGATGGGGCTCGAGCCGGAGCCGATCTCGACCCAGGTAATCCCGCGCGACCGCCATGCGATGTATTTCGCGACGCTGGCCGTGATCGCCGCCTCCATCGAGCGCCTGGCTATCGAAATCCGTCACCTGCAGCGCACCGAGGTGCTGGAAGCCGAGGAATTCTTCTCGGAAGGGCAGAAGGGTTCGTCGGCAATGCCGCACAAGCGCAACCCGGTGCTGTCGGAGAACCTCTCCGGCCTGTCGCGGATGGTGCGGGCCTATGCAGTGCCCGCACTCGAGAACGTCGTGCTCTGGCACGAACGCGACATCTCGCATTCCTCCGCCGAGCGCATGATGGGCCCGGACGCCACCGTGACGCTCGACTTCGCGCTGGTCCGCCTCGCCGGCCTGGTCGAGAAGCTCCTGGTCTATCCGCAGAACATGCAGAAGAACCTCGATCGCCTCGGCGGCCTCGTGCATTCGCAACGGGTGCTGATCGCGCTGACGCAAAAGGGCGCGAGCCGCGAGGACGCCTACAAGTTCGTGCAGCGCAACGCCATGCCGGTCTGGCGCGGCGAAGGCGATTTCCTGACGCTGCTCAAGAAAGATCCGGACGTGAGGAAATATCTAAGTGACGCCGAAATCGAAGAGCAGTTCGACCTCGGCTATCACCTCAAGCACGTCGACACAATCTTCAAGCGCGTGTTCGGGGAAGCCTGACCCCGGTCCAGAGCCTAGCCCGGCGCTCCGTCGACCATGCGGGCGGCGACGCGATCGCGGCGCATGAAGTGGTGCCAGGCGACGGCGGCGATGTGAATTCCGATCAGCGCCAGCAGCACATAGGCGAAGTAGATGTGCCTGACCTCGTAGGCCTGCGCCGCGGCCCGATCAGGCGAGGTGATCTGCGGCACGTGAAACAGCCCGAACCAGTCCGAATAATTGGGCGTCCGGGCCCCGGAATGTGCCCAGCCCAGCACCGCCACCAGGATGGTGACGGCATAGAGCGCGAAATGGCTGACCCGGGCGGCGATCCGGTGCCAGCGCAACGTATCCTCCGGCAGCGCCGGCGTCGGGTTGACGCCGCGCCAGACCAGCCGAAGCAGGGTCACGAGCAGCACGACATAGCCGATATCGGCATGGATCGAGCGATAGAAGAAGCGGTCCGGGCGAGCGGGGATATGGTTCATCCACCAGCCGAATCCGATCATGCCGATGATGGCGACCGCAAGCACCCAGTGGAATCCACGCGCAACGCTGCCCCAGCTCGATGTCGTGTTTCGGATCATGCGCCCGGCCCCATCGGCTTCGAGTTCGTCGCCGCCGCTTTACCGCGCTGCAGCGCCGCGCCCTGATAACGCTCCGGTCCGATCAAGGCGATTTGAATCGTTCCAGAATCTCCACCCGGGCCTGGGACCGAGCCGCAAGGCCGGCGGTGCCCTCAAATCAACTGAATCGTAACGCTGAAATGGGATAAGGTTAAATCGTGGCGGCGCCCCCAACCATTCTGGTATTCGATTCCGGCCTCGGCGGGCTGACGGTATTGCGCGAGATCGTGCGCGCCCGGTCTGACGCGCATTACGTCTATGTCGCCGACGACGCCTTCTTTCCCTATGGCCACCATGGCGAGGACGAGATCATCGCGCGCGTGGTGCCGCTACTCGGCGAATTGATCGGGAGACACACGCCCGATCTGGTCGTGATCGCCTGCAATACCGCCTCGACGCTCGTCATGTCACACCTGCGGGACGCCTACGACCTGCCATTCGTCGGAACCGTGCCGGCGATCAAGCCGGCCTGCGCCAGTTCGAAGACCAAGCGCGTGTCCGTGCTGGGCACCAAGGGCACCGTCAAGCGCGAATATACGAAAAAGCTGATCCACGATTTCGGACAGGGCTGCGAGGTGACGCTGGTCGGGTCGGGCGAGCTCGCTTCGCTGGCGGAAGCGGCGCTGAGCGGTCAGGATGTCAGCGACGTCGATATCGCCGCTGAACTGGCCCCCTGCTTTGTCGACGGCGCGGCACGCACCGACACTGTGGTACTTGCCTGCACGCATTTTCCCTTGCTGCTGGATCGCCTGGTGAAGCTTGCGCCATGGCCAGTCGACTGGATCGACCCGGCGCCCGCCATCGCGCGACGCGTTTCCGATTTGCTCGGCCCGCCCGGCGATAGCAGAGACGAGGCCGGCGCCGAAATGCTCTTCACGTCCAACCGCCCGCATAGGCTGAGCCGGGCGTTGATGCCGTTTTTCGGCGGCCGCGTCCCGGCCTGAGGCCGCATACCCGTTTTGGCTAGCCGAATTGCCGGCCGACCATTTGCCCGATTTTCGCGAAAACGGCCTCGAGCTGTGCGGTGGTCGGCGAACCGCCATGCGTATAGGCCGAGATCAGCACCGGTCCGCCTCCCCGAGGCCAAACCACCGCGATGTCGCCCGCAGCATCCTTGCCATTGTTGCCCGTCTTGTCGCCGACCTTCCAGTCCTTGGGCAAACCACCGCGAAGGCGGTTGTTTCCGGTCTTGCAGTTCAGCATCCAGTCCGTGAGGCGTTCGCGCGACGCCGGTGACAGTGCCTCGCCAAGCACGAAATGGCGCAGATTGCCGGCCATGGCGGCAGGCGTGGTCGTGTCATGCGGATCGCCGGGCGGAGAGCGATTGAGCTCAAGTTCATAGTGATCGAGGCGCGAGACGGTATCGCCCGTATCGCGCCAAAAAGCAGTGAGCGCAGCGGGACCGCCAATCCGCGCCAGCAGCAGATTGGCGCAGGTATTGTCGCTGAGCTCGACCACAGCCTTGCACATGTCGGCGACCGACATCGCTCCGCTCGACAGGTTCTGCCTTGCCGCCGGTGCATGGTGGAGAAGATCGGCGGCACGGTATCGCACCACGTTCTCAAGTTGATCTTCGCCACGATCGATGCGGGCCAGGACGCACGCGGCAAGCGAGGCCTTGAATGTGCTGCACATGACAAAGCGCTCGTCAGCTCGCCAAGTGATCTTGGCCCCTGTGGCCACATTCTCGGCATAGACGCCGATCCGCCCACCCGTCTCGCGCTCATAGGCTTCAAACAGTGACGGCTGCTCCTGCGCTCGCGCGGGCGAGATGGCCAGACACGACAAAGCTGTCAGCAACGAGCGTCTGGTGAAAATCATTGGGGTTCCTTCGAATGGGGCTTCTTTCGGGTGGCATCCGTTGCCTCGCACACCAACGAGACGTGACGCCAAAGCAAGCAGTCAAGCACTCGATGCGTACTGATTTTGTCTTTATGATATCGGTGATCGAATAGCGCGCCCTCAACACAAGCTGTGGAGACCCGCTTTGTCCTCATCGAAGCCAACTCCCCTCAACCGGCTGCGACAGCAATGGCGAGAGAAGCGCCCGACCTTCGGCGCGATCGCCACCATCCCGAGCATCCAGACCGTGCAGATCATGGCGCAGTCGCTCGACTGGATCATCGTCGACCTCGAGCACGGCCCGATCGACCTCGGCACCGCGCATGCGATGATCGTGGCAACCTCCGGCACACCATGTGTGCCGATGGCGCGCATTGCCGCCAACGAGCCCTGGCTTGCCAAGGCGCCGATGGACATCGGCGCGCTCGGCATCAACTTCCCGATGATCTGCAGCCGCGCCGAGGCCGAGAAGGCCGCGCGCAGCGTGCGGTATCCGCCCAAAGGTGACCGGCTGTGGGGACCATTCCACGCGCCGTTCCGCTGGGGCGTCTCTATGCCGGAGTACATGGCTACGGCCGATGACGACATGATCTGCATGATCACGATCGAGCATGTCGAAGCGGTCGAACGGATCGACGAGATCATGGCCACTCCCGGCATCGACATCGCCGTGATCGGGCCCGGCGACCTCGCCACCTCCATCAACAAGCGCGGCCTTCCCGATGATCCCGAAGTGGTGGCGCTAATGCAGCGCGCCGAGAAAGGCATCCTCAAGAGCGGCGTGCCGATCGGCGGAGTGGCGCGGTCCGCCGAACAGGCCAACGCGATGATCGAACGCGGCTATGTGGCGCTCGCGCTGGGCTTCGACTGGTCCCTGCTCCAGCGCGGCATTGCCGCCAGCTTTGCAGGAATCAGGCGCTAGGGTTGCTTCTCCCGCCATGAGCCGGCTGCCAGGGTCGCCGTGATCGCCGGCGGTGCGGCGGGACGCCACACCCATCCCGGCGCCGGAACCGGCTATGTGCTGGAAGGCCGTTGGTTCATGCTCGGTTCAGGGCTGGCGAGCGCATATACCGGCTCGCCAGCCTTTTATTGAATCTGGAACACCCGGCGGAGTAATGCGCGGAACGGCCCGAAAAATCTCAATCCCGCGCTGTTTCATCGCCGATCTGATGCGTGCGTCGCTCGACATCCCCTTCGTGTCGCTCACGCGCCTCCTGAACATCAGGGACCTGGTGGATGCCCGCGCAGAGGCGGCCCGTCCGGCCGGCTGGGCGGCGATCTTCGTGAAAGCCTTTGCCCTGGTCGCGAAGGACGAGCCGGCCTTGCGGACGCTCTACGTCAAATGGCCGTGGCCCGGCTTCTACGAGCTGCCGCGCAGCGCCGCTACCGTCGCAATCGCCCGCGTCGTGGACGGCGAGGATTGCGTGCTGCCGCAAAAGATCGGTACCCCTGAGATCAAGCCGCTCGCGGAGATCGATGCCTTGATCCACCACGCCAAGGAGGCGCCGGTCGAGGAAGTGGCGGCGTTCAGAAAGGCGCTGAGGGCGTCCGGGCTGCCGCTGCCGCTGCGCCGCCTGCTCTGGTGGATCGGGCTAAATTCCGGACGCCAGCGCGCCAATTATTTCGGCAGTTTCTCCGTGACGTCGGTGGCGGCCATCGGCCCCGGGGAACTGCACGCTGTCACACCGGGGCCGTTCATCCTCAGCTATGGGGTGGAGGAGGACGGGACGATCGGCGTGGTTCTGCGCTGGGACCACCGAATCACCGATGCCGCCCTCATCGCCCGGACGCTGTGCCGACTGGAACAGGTGCTGAACACCGAAATAGCAGCGGAACTGCGGGTCAATCGGCAGCAAACCAAGCGAGCGGTCCCGGCAATCGCGACGTGACGGTGCTAAAAATCCACCTCTTTCGTTGACAGGACGGCCATCTTTCCCCTAAAAGCCCCCTGCTCGCGGGCCGGTTTCGGCCCGCGAAGCGTTTCGCGACCCGTGGTTCGTCCTCGAGCTTTCGAGGCGAACCTGTCGGCACCGGCCAAATGGCAGGCTGCACAGGAGGGCGCGTCTCCTCAAACCCACATTTGACCTGAAGAGGACGCGATGACAAAGCGCAGTGAGGCGAAATACAAGATCGATCGCCGCATGGGCCAGAATATCTGGGGCCGCCCGAAGAGCCCTGTGAACCGGCGCGAATACGGCCCCGGCCAGCACGGCCAGCGCCGCAAGGGCAAGCTCTCCGACTTCGGCGTGCAGCTCCGCGCCAAGCAGAAGCTTAAAGGTTATTACGCCAATATTTCCGAGCGCCAGTTCCACGGCATCTATGTCGAAGCCGGCCGCCTGAAGGGCGACACCGGTGAGAACCTGATCGGCCTGTTGGAGCGCCGTCTCGACACCGTCGTGTACCGCGCCAAGTTCGTGCCCACGATGTTCGCTGCCCGCCAGTTCATCAACCACGGCCACGTCAAGGTGAACGGCCGCCGCGTCAACATCGGCAGCTACCGGCTCAAGCTCGGCGACGTGATCGAGGTCAAGGAAGCCTCCAAGCAGCTCGTCACCGTGCTGGAAGCCTCGCAGCTTCCCGAGCGCGACGTGCCCGACTTCATCGAGGTCGATCACGGCAAGATGACCGCGAAGTTCATCCGCATTCCCGGCCTGTCTGATGTGCCGTTCCCGGTGCAGATGGAGCCGCATCTGATCGTCGAATTCTATTCGCGCTGATCGGACGGAAAGTTTGAGGTATCGAAGGCCCCGGTTTCCCCGGGGCCTTTTTGTTTGGGCACCAAATTGGTATTATAGTTTCATCCATGACCCGATTACTCGAAGAAGCGTTTAGTACGGTTGCCAACCTGCCCGATGCAGAGCAGGACGAGCTCGCGCGCGCCATGCTGGAGCTTGCGGGCGTCGATCAGCCGCCCATTCAGTTGACACCCGAGGAAGAAGCCGATCTGGCGGAAGCTGACGCCGAGATTGCGCGCGGCGACCTCGCCTCCGCCGACGAAGTACGAGCCATGTGGGCAAAGCACGGGCTGTGAACATCCGCTACACGCGCCGTGCGCTTGCGCAAGTCGATCAAGTCCTCACCTACATCGAAGCACGATCACCTCAAGGCGCGGTTCACGTTCGTGACCGGATCGCGGCGCTCGTCGCACTGTTGCAAGAGCATCCCCGCGCAGGCCGTGCAACGAGCCGTCCTAACGTCCGTCGTCTTCCGGTGAACCCCTATCCTTACCTAATTGATTATCGCGTGACCGCGACCGAAATTATCATTATGCGGTTTCGTCACGCCGCCCGGCGACCGATCGGCTGACAGGTGATTTGCGCTGCAATTTACCGGCACGACGACGTCACGGAGCAATAAGGAAAGTCCATGTCTTACACCCCTGCCCCGCGCGATCCCAAGGCTCCACCCGTTCGCATCAATCTCTTGTCCGACACCCAGACGCGCCCGGCGCCCGGGATGCGGGAGGCGATGGCGCGGGCGGAAGTTGGCGACGAGCAGATCGGCGATGATCCGACGGTAAACCTGCTCTGCGAGCGCGTTGCCGACCTGCTCGGCAAGGAGGCCGCGGTGTTCATGCCCTCAGGCACCATGTGCAACGTCGCCGCGACGCTGGCTTATTGCCGGCCCGGCGACGAGATCCTGGCGCATGCGACCGCCCATATCATCGCCCGCGAAGGCGGCGCGCATGCCGCGCTCGGCGGCTTCCAGATCACGCCGCTCTCCGGCGAGGATGGCCAGTTCGCGCCGGAGACATTCCGTGCGGCACTGCATCCGCGTTCACGCTACCAGCCGCCGCAGGTGCTCGTCAGCGTCGAGCAGACCGCCAATATCGGCGGCGGCACGATCTGGAAAAAGTCTGCGCTCGACGAGATCGTCGGTATCGCCAAAGCCCATGGGCTCGCCACCCATATGGACGGCGCGCGGCTGCTCAACGCCTGCGTCGCTACCGGCGTTTCCGCACGCGACATGGCGAAGGGTTGGGATTCCGCTTGGATCGATTTCTCGAAGGGACTGGGCGCGCCGATCGGCGGCGTGATCGCAGGCAGCCGCGATTTCATCGATGAAGTCTGGCGCTGGAAACAGCGCCTCGGCGGCTCCATGCGCCAGGCCGGCATCTGCGCTGCCGCCTGCATTTACGCGCTCGACCATCATGTCGACCGCCTCGCCGACGATCACGCCAATGCAGGAGCGCTGGCGCGCGGGCTGTCGCAGATCGACGGCGTCGAGGTGCAACAACCCGAAACCAATCTCGTCTTCTTCAAACCCGATGGTGCGGGTGTCGCCGGCGACAAGATGGTCGCCGAGTTGGGTAGGCGCGGCGTCCTGCTCGCGATGATGGACGGTCGCATCAGGGCCTGCACGCATCTCGATGTGACGCCCGGCATGATCGAGGAAACGGTCAGCCTGGTGCGGGAAATCGTGCGCGGAGCGTAGACCTGTAGCCCGGATGGAGCGAAGCGTAATCCGGGGAGACTGTCCCGGATTACGCTTCGCTCCATCCGGGCTACGAAACCCTACGGTTCACCGTCCCATCGCCTGATAGATCAGCGTCTTCAGTTCGAGCTGAATCCGCCCGCGCTGCGAGGGGGTCTGCACCATGAAGATCCCGAACATGTCGTCTTCGGGATCGATGAAGAAGAAGGTGCCGGCGACGCCGTCCCAGCGGTATTCCCCTGTGGGCCATGACGTGCCCGGCGGCACCGAGGTGCGCACGGCAAAGCCGAGGCCGAAGCCGCTGTTCGCGCCGGGGTAATAGCGATCATCGCGCGCGATCTTCGTCTCCGGGCTGATATGATCCTTCGTCATCAGCGCAATGGTCTCCGGCTTGAGATAGCGCCGCCCCTCGAATGTGCCGCCGTTCAAGAGCATCTGCGCAAACCGGGCATAGTCGCCGATGGTGCCAACCATGCCGGCGCCGCCCGTCTCCCATTTGCGCGGCTGCATGGGATCGCTGACCATGGTGGTCGGGCCGAGCACATGGTCGTCCGGCATCGGCTCGGCGATGCGCGGCCGCTTCGTGGGATCGGCGACGTAGAAGGCAGTCTCGTTCATCCCGAGCGGATCGAGCAGCCGCTCCTTTTCAAACTGGTACAGCGTCTTTCCCGAGATAACCTCGATCACGCGGCCGAGCACATCGGTGGAATGCCCATAATCCCAGAGCGTGCCGGGTTGCTCGGCGAGCGGCAATTTCGCGATCCGCTCGGCGAATTCGGCGTTGGTCCAGTCGCCGTTGAAAAGGTTCGCATCCGCGTAGAGCTTTCGTACCGTGCTGTCGTCGGAGAAGCCATAGGTCAAACCGGAAGTATGGCGCAGCAGATCCTCGATCGTGATCGGACGCTTGAGCGGCTCCAGCGCAAGCGTCGTACTGCCGTTCTCCGCTCGCTGGTCGACGCCGACCTTCATATCCGCGAATGCCGGGATGTATTTCGACACGGGGTCGTCGAGCGCGAGCTTGCCGTCCTCCACCAGCATCATTGCGGCCACCGACGTGATCGGCTTCGACATCGAATAGAGGCGGAAGATGGTATCCGCGCTCATCGAGAGCTGAGTGGCGACGTCGCGGACGCCGAAATTCTCGTCATAGACCGGCTTGCCGTGCTGCTGGATCAAGAGGATAGCGCCCGGAATCTTGCCGGTCACGATCTCGTTCTTGATGTAGTCGCTGACACGCGCGAGCCCCGCGGCGGAAAAGCGGTGCGCGCCGGTGGCCGGAGATTCCGCGCGGGCGCCACATCCGGCGCCGACCAGAAGCGCAAGCGCCGCCGCGAGAACGAGGCGGCGCGACAAAGCTTCAGTTCTCCATTGCTTCATAGACCAACTGCTTCAGCGTCCGCTGGATACGTTGCCGCTCGGTCGGCGTCTGCTCCAGGAGCACGAAGAACAGATCCTGCTTGCGGTCGATCACGAAATAACAACCGCTGGCGCCGTCCCATTTCAGTTCACCCAGCGAGCCCGGTGGCGGCGGCTTTGCGTTGCCGGGATCGGTCCGAACCGCAAGGCCAAGCCCGAAGCCAAAGCCATCGCCGGGAAAATAGAAGTAATCCCATCCCACTCCGGAGGTGGGACCGACCTGATCGGTCGTCATCAGCTTGAAGGTCTCGGGGGTCAGATAGGTCCGGCCCTCGAACGTGCCGCCATTGAGCAGCATCTGCGCAAACCGGGAGAAATCCGCCATGGTGGAGACCATGCCGCCACTGGCAAACTCCATTTTCTTGACAACCGTCGGGTCGTTCTCGCGGCCGACCCGGAAATTGCTGTCATTCGGCATCGGCTGCGCCAAAAGCTTCTGCTTCGCCGGATCGGTGACGAGGAAGCGGGTGTCATTCATGCCGAGCGGATCGAGCAGCTTCTCCCGCTCGATTTCGAGCAGCGGCTTGCCGGACACGATCTCCATGATGCGCGCCAGCACGTCGGTGGAGTGGCCATATTGCCAGAGCGCACCCGGCTGATTGTGCAGCGGCAGCTTGGCAATCCGCTCGGCAAATTCGGCAAGATCGAAATCGCCGGCATAGAGATTGGAGGATGCATAGGCCTTGCGAACCAAGCTGTCGCCATAGAAGCCATAGGTGATGCCGGAGGTGTGACGCATCAGGTCGAGCACAGTCATCGGCCGGTCCGGCGGCACCAGTTCGAGCGTCTTGCTGCCGTCCTCGTTCTTCTTCTCGACACCGACCTTCACATTGGCGAAGGACGGGATGTATTTCGCGACCGGATCATCCAGCTTGAACTTGCCCTCCTGGAGGAGTTGCACCGAGACAAAAGCGGTGATCGCCTTCGTCATCGAAAACAGGCGGAAGATCGTCTTGTCGGTGATCGGCGCCTTGCTCACCACGTCCTGCACGCCGAAGGACTGGTGATAGACCGGCTTGCCATGCTGCTGGATCAGGACGATCGCGCCCGGGATCTTACCGGTCGCGACCTCGTTGTCGAAGAACGCTCCGATCTTCGCAAGCTTGTCCTGGTTGAAATGCGCGCCTGCAGGAATATCGAAGGTTCCTTCCGCACCAGCGGCAGGCCATGCAGCAAGCATCAGCGCGCCTGTCGCCAGCACGCGCAGCAACTTAAATGAATTCATTTGGACCCCTCCCGAATTCGGCCGAGAGTGTAGCGGCGGCGCCTCAACCAGCACAAGGGCCGTCAAGACCGGCCAAAGCCTGCTCATGCAGCCGAGCGCTGGCCTCCGAGAAGCAGCAGAAGATCACCCGGTTGACCGCCGGCGCCGAGACAAGTCCCTCCGCGACCGCCCCGACCATCGCCGGTTGCGCAGCCGCGCAACCTGCGGCACTCGGCGAGCAATTCGGGTCCGGCGGCGCGATGGATCGCGCCATCGACACCGCCTCCTCCGAGGAGGGACGAATTGGCTGCGTTGACGATGGCGTCAACGCGCAAGGTGGTGATGTCGGCAACGATGACCTCGAGGCGCGCGTTGCCGAGCTGGCGCGCCATCAGGCTCAGGCGGCGGCGCCGACCGGAACGCCCTTATCGGCGAAAAGCTGCTGCAACTCGCCGGCCTGGAACATCTCGCGGATGATGTCGCAGCCGCCGACGAACTCGCCCTTCACATAGAGCTGGGGAATGGTCGGCCAGTTTGAATAGACCTTAATGCCGTCGCGCAGCTCGGCGGACTCCAGCACGTTCAAGCCCTTATAGCCCACGCCGATGTGGACGAGGATCTGCACCACCTGGCCCGAGAAACCGCACTGCGGAAATTGCGGCGTGCCCTTCATGAACAGCACGACGTCGTTCGACTTCACTTCGTTGTCGATGAATTGTTCGATGCTCATTTTCGTTTCCCTTTGGGGCTCCGCCCCTTGCGGCATTGCTGGTGGGCCGGCTCGACCCGCTTACCCCGCGACTGGATATATATGTAGCCCAAACCGTTGTGCATCCAAAGCAAAATGGCGGTGAGCTGGCATGCATGAGGCCCTTTTCGGGCGGCGGCCGGGCCTCGGGCCCATAGTCTGACGACACTAATATCATGACCGCGGGAGGCTTTTTTCCCGAACGGGAGCCCCTATCTAGGACGGACCGCCCGTCGGGAACCAGTTTGGCATAGCAACGTTCTCTCCTGCATTTCGGAGACACCCGTGACGAAACCAGCATCCGCTGCCGCCACCCTGGCGCGCTCCTCCCCCTCACGCGCTTCTGATTCCGGTCCCCTGCCCCAGGGTCTGGTGGAGGCGTTTCTCGCGGTGCGGGATGAAACCGAACGCCGGGCCGCTCCCCTGTCCGCGGAGGACCAACTGATCCAGTCGATGCCGGATGCGAGCCCGGCAAAGTGGCACCGCGCCCATACCACCTGGTTCTTCGAGCAGTTTCTGCTCGGGGAGCACCAGGACGGCTACAAGCCCTTCCATCCGGACTACGCCTATCTCTTCAATTCCTATTATGTCAGCGCCGGCCCTCGCCATGCCCGCGCCCAGCGCGGTCACCTGACCCGGCCAAGCGCCGACGAAGTCACCGCCTATCGCCGCCATGTCGACGATGCCGTGGTGAAATTCTTCAAGGCCGCGGGCGAGGAGAAACTGACAAAGCTGGTGCCGCTGATCGAGGTCGGCCTCAATCATGAACAGCAGCATCAGGAACTGATGTGGACCGACATCCTGCACGCCTTCGCGCAGAACCCGATCCCGCCGGCTTACGATCCGGCATGGCGCTTCCCGGCCTCGCAGCGCGGCGGCGAGGAATGGGTGACGCTGAACGAGGGTATCCACACCATTGGGCATCCAGACGACAGCTTTCATTTCGACAATGAAAAGCCGGCCCATCGCGCCCTGATCGGCCGCGTCAAACTAGCGCGAAACCTTGTGACCAACGCCGACTGGCTCGCCTTCATCAAGGACGGCGGCTATTCGACAGCGACGCTGTGGCTGATGGACGGTTTTGCAACCGTCGAAAAGGAAGGCTGGGAGGCGCCCGGCCACTGGCGCAACGTCGACGGCCAATGGCAGATCATGACCTTGGGCGGCCTGCAGCCGATCGACCCGGCAGCTCCTGTCTCTCACGTCAGTTACTACGAGGCCGACGCCTTCGCCCGCTGGGCCGGCAAACACCTGCCGACCGAGATGGAATGGGAGGTCGCCGCACGCGCCGGCCAGCTCAACGACGCCTTCGGCATCGTCTGGCAGTGGACCCGCTCCGCCTATTCACCCTATCCGGGCTACCGGGCAATCGAGGGTGCGCTCGGCGAGTACAACGGCAAGTTTATGGTCAATCAATTGGTGCTGCGCGGTTCCTCGCTTGCAACTCCGAGCGGTCACAGCCGTATCACCTACCGCAACTTCTTTTATCCGCACCACCGCTGGCAATTTACGGGATTACGGCTCGCAGATTACGCCTGATCGGTTCTCAAGCATGATCCGGAAAGGCGGATGCCGGTTTTCCGAAACGATCATGCGCAAAAACAACCAAAAATCATAGCGCGCGGGAAGGCGCGTTCAGGAGAGTATCATGAATGTGCATGCCCGCGCTTTAGCCAAGGCCTATGCCTTCGACGAACAGACCGCAGCCTTTGCCGAAGATGTCATCGGACATCTCGCGCAACATCCCAAGCACCTGTCGCCCAAATATTTCTATGACGCGATCGGCTCGGAGCTGTTCGAGCAGATCACGGTGCTGCCGGAATATTACCCGACCCGCACCGAACTCGGCATCTTGCGCGATCGCGGGGCCGAGATCGCCGCGATCATCCCTGCGGGCGCGGCGCTGGTCGAGTTCGGCGCGGGCGCGACCACCAAGGTGCGCCTATTGCTCGAGCACTGCGAATTCAGCGCCTACGTGCCCGTCGACATCTCCGGCGATTTCCTGAACGCGCAAGCGGACGGCCTGCGCAAGGACTTTCCCGGCCTCCGCGTCTATCCGGTCGCGGCCGACTTCACCGCCCCGTTCACGCTGCCGGCCGAGATCGCTGAGATGCCGAAAGTCGGCTTCTTCCCGGGATCGACGATCGGCAATTTCGAGCCGCAGGAAGCCACCGATCTCCTGCGCACCGCGCGTGAAATCTTAGGTGCCGGCGCGCAGATGATCATCGGCGTCGACCTCGAGAAGGACGAGCGCGTGCTGTACAACGCCTATAATGATTCAGCCGGTGTCACCGCGCGCTTCAATCTGAATGTGCTGGTGCGCATCAACCGCGAGCTCGGCGGCAATTTCGATCTCTCCGCCTTCTCCCATCGCTCGATCTACAACCGCGACCGCCACCGGATCGAGATGCACCTGATCAGCCGCAAGGCACAGAGCGTACGGGTCCTCGGCAACACCTTTTCATTCCGTCCCGGCGAGAGCATTCACACCGAGAACAGCTACAAATATTCGCTGGAGCGCTTCACGGAGCTGGCCCGAAGCTCGGGCTGGACCGTCCGGCAGTCCTGGACCGACGCGGCAAAGATGTTCTCGGTTCACGCGCTGGTGGCTTCGGAATGAGATTCCGAAGCCGAGCGCAGCGACACGGATTCCCATACCGCGACCGCGATCAGGATTGCAGTCGTAAGGAGCGAGAGCCATAGCGGCGATAGCTCGCTTGCGAACCAGCTCAGCGCGAGCAGCGCGACGATGCCGACGATGTGGGAGAGCTGCAGGAAGCCCCTGATCGAGAGCTTGAACAGGATCGTCCCGACCAGGAACAGAAGCGGGCCGCCGATCGTGCTCAAGATCGTCTTGAGATCGGAATGGCCGCCGGGATGCTTCAGCACCAGCTCGTCCGACACCGCCGTCAGGATGATGCCGGCGACGATCGGCATGTGCAGATAGGTGTAGGCAAGGCGGGCCAATTTCCCTGATTCGGCCGATGTCGAGATCAGTTCGGAGCCGGCCTCGGCGCCTTTGTGGAAATAGATCCACCACATCGCGATGCTGCCGACCAGCGAGGACACGAAGGCCAGCACGATCTCGGTGGTCCAGCTCAGCTCGGCAAAGGTCGCGCCGTTGACGACAACAGCCTCGCCGAGCGCGATGATGATGAAAAGGGCGCAGCGCTCGGCCATATGGCCGCCTTCGACCGCCCAAGCTTCGAGCGAGGACGGCCCCAACCCCGGAATCCAGAACCGCGCCGCCGGCGAGACATATTCGATCACGACCGCGATGATCCACAGCCATAGCCTGGACTCACCCTCGGCAAGGCCGCCGAGGATCCAGAACACGGCAGACGTGGAGAGCCAGGCCAGGATGCGGATGGCATTGTGGCGCACCGCCGTCCAGTGACGCGGCGTGGAGACGAACCAGAACGCGGTACGCCCGACCTGCATCACCACATAGGCGATGGCGAACCACAGGCCGCGGCCTTCAAAGGCCGTCGGGATTGTGGTCGACAGCACGAGGCCGCCGAGCATCATCAGGAACAAGAGAATGCGGACCGGCGTCAGCTCCGGATTGAGCCAGTTGGTCACCCAGGCCGTGAAGACCCAGACCCACCAGACCGCGAGGAACAGCAGCGTGACCTGGACCGCGCCGATTGGCGTGAAATGATGGAGCAGCGTGTGCGAGATCTGCGTGACCGCAAACACGAACACCAGATCGTAGAACAGCTCGGCATAGGTGACGCGGCTATGCTGATGTGGCGCGACGACGCGAAACATCGCGCCGCGTCGATTCTCCGCAGCCATCGGTGCCCCCTTGCGAGATGATCAGGCCTCGGGCCCGCCAGGCACCCCGGTCTGCAGCGCCAATGCGTGCAGTATGCCGCCCATCTGTCCCTTGAGCGACTGGTAAACGATCTGGTGCTGCTGGACACGGGACTTGCCGCGGAAGGATTCCGAGATCACCGTTGCCGCGTAATGGTCGCCGTCACCGGCCAGGTCGCGGATCGTCACCACGGCATCGGGAATGGCTGCCTTGATCATGGATTCGATATCGCGGGCGTCCATCGGCATCCCAGTACACCTCCATTTCGACGTTCAAATCGCGGCCGACACGGCCGGCCACGCGGAGCAGAACCTAGCGCTTGCGCTCTTCTAGGTCATCCTATCAGGCACTATATACCGCTTCCAATCGTTTTAGCTGCATCATTCGGTCACAACGAACTGACCAAAAAAGGCGCAGAATCATGAAACTCCCAGGTCCCGACCATCCGATCACGATTACCCCCAATCCCAAGCGCATCCGCGTCCGGGCGGGGGATATCGTCATCGCCGACTCCACCCATGCGCTGACCCTGAAGGAAGCGAGCTATCCCGCCGTGCAATACATCCCGCGGCAGGATGCCAACATGGCCCTGCTCTCCCGGACCGAGCGCACCACGCATTGCCCCTACAAGGGCGATGCGAGCTATTTCAGCATCAATGCCAACGGCAAGACGCTGGAAAATTCGATCTGGACCTATGAGACGCCCTTCCCAGCGATGACGGAGATCGCGGGACACTTGGCGTTCTATCCGGACAAGGTCACGATCGAGGAAGTGGCGTAGAGCGAAAGTGATTGCTTGCCCTGTACTGAGACGTGGATGCCCGGGACAAGCCCGGGCATCACGATGCGGCTACGCTCTGAATATCGTGAGTCCGAGTATCAGGAGCACCAGGAAGATCACGACGAAAATATAGAACAATACCCGCGCGATATCGGCGGAGGCTGCCGATATGCCGGTGAAGCCGAGCAAGCCGGCTATAATCGACACCACAAGAAAAATCAGCGCCCATTTAAGTAACGTCATCGCCCTCTTCTCCAGCTTCTTCGCGGGAGTAACCTCGGGCGATAGCGCGAGTTCCACAGCGATGGGCGGCGAATCGCTCGCCGCCCGCTTCGCCCTGCTGGTTTTCCCTATCGTCCCATGCGTCCGGGAGAACCAGGCGTCACGATGTCATCGTCCGGCATGCCGTTCGGCGACAGGCCGGTCCCCGTGGTGCCCGGCGACGTATTGGGCGCGCTTGGCTGGCTGAGGGTTGGGTTGGGCGTGGTGGACGTTCCGCCGGTGCCCATTCCGGTCGTGGAGCTTGATTGTCCGCCGGGCGCCGACGAAATTCCCGCCGATCCCGGATTGGTCGGCACAGCCGCCGGCGGTGGCGCACTGCCAACGCCAGACGAAGCACCGGCCTGCGCTCTCCCGGCGCCGATGCCGCCACCTGACGCTTGCGCGAAGGCGGCTGATGACGCCGTCATCAATGACATCGCGATGACGGCCGATAGATGCAATTTGTGTCGCATGGTAATTCTCCGTATGGCATGCGGCCGCACCAACGTCCGCCGAATCGCGTCGTTCCGTTGCTCACGCAAGCGCGAGATCACATCGACGTTTTCGGCAGCTAATGATTGGGCCTTGCCCAATCCGGTTCCGGGTTGCAACATCACAACCGATCACCTCTCAGAGGGGGCGCCTATGAGCTCGATCTCCCACACCATGGCGACGGCGGAGGCTCACGCAGCACCGAAAGCAAAAGCGCGTAACGCCGCGCTCGATCGCGCCCGAACTTTCCTGACGCTGGTCGTGCTGTTGCACCACTCTGTGATTCCCTACACGCATTTCGGACACACCGATCCAAAATCGTGGATCGGCTTCGACATGGTCGTGCTCGCCACTGACAGCTTCTTCATGGCGATGTTCTTCTTCCTGTCGGGACTGTTCGTGTGGCCGGGGCTGGCTCGGAAAGGACCACTGCAATATCTGCTCGATCGCCTGGTTCGACTTGGCCTGCCCTTCGTGGTCTGCGCGTTCACGCTCATCCCGCTGGCCTATTACCCCATCGCGCTGCGCCAAACTCCGGATCTGAGCTTTTCCGAGTTCTGGTGGAAAACCATCACCGTGGGGCCATGGCCGAGCGGCCCGATCTGGTTTCTCTGGATCTTGCTCGCCTTCGACCTCGTCGCGAGCGCGGCATATAAGCTGTCACCCAAAGTCATCGATCCGATCAATCGCCTATCGCTCAAGGGTCATGAACAGGCCACCCTGTTCTTCATGGTCATGCTTGCGATCACCGCCGTGCTCTACATTCCGGGGCGCGTTCACTTTGGGCCAGGGAGCTGGTTCGAGTTCGGACCGTTCTCGGTGCAGCACGGCCGCGTGCTGCTCTATGCGACCTACTTCTTTTTCGGCGCGGGCATAGGCGCCATGTATTTGGATCGCGGTCTGCTGGCGGCAGACGGCCGGCTTGCAAAGAGTAGCTGGGGCTGGGCGGTCGCGGCGCTCGTTCCGTATTGCCTGATGTGGGTGCTGATCTACATCAAGCGCGAAATCCTCGGGAATCCGGTACGGCTGCCGGACTGGTATGAGGCGACCTACGGTCTCTTCTTCGCTTCCTTCAGCGTCGCCATCATGTTCGTGATCCTGGCCTATTTCCTGCGATTCAAACAATCCGGCTGGAGCATCCTCGATCCGATGCAGCCTGATGCCTATGGCATGTTCCTGGTGCACTATCCGATCGTGCTCTGGCTGCAATATTGGATGTTCGATTTCAATTGGCCGGCGATCGTGAAGGCGGCCATCGCGTTTGTGCTGACGGTGCTGCTGAGCTGGGCGGCGACGGCGGCGCTGCGGAAAATTCCAGGCGCGAAACACGTGCTGTGAAGGCCCTCGTCTTCTCCGCCGTCATTGCGAGGAGCGACAGCAACGAAGCAATCCATGCCTCCGCAAGTGGCGACATGGATTGCTTCGCTTCGCTCGCAATGACGGGGGAGCCCGAGCGACTACGTCGCCTTGCCGCTCATATAGGCCGGCAACCAGCGCTCGAACGCCTCGTTCAGCGTCGTGATCGCCACCGGCGTTTCGCCCACGATTGAGATCGCGTCGCCGCCGGTGGTGCCGATGCGCGCGCATGGCATGCCGCACCCCCGCATCTTCGCAAGCACACGGCCGGCGTCCGCCTCGGGTACGGTGACGATGTAGCGCGCCTGATCCTCGCCGAACCAGTAGGCATGCGGCACCAGCGCCGTCGGCGCCGCGAGCAGTCGCGCGCCGATGCCGCTTGCGATCGCCATCTCGGCGAGCGCGATCAACAGCCCGCCGTCGGAGATGTCATGCACCGCGGTCGCCGTGCCAGCGTGGATCATGCCGCGCACGACATCGCCATTGCGCTTCTCGGCGGCGAGATCGACCGGCGGCGGCGCGCCTTCCTCGCGACCGCAGATATCGCGCAGATAGACGGACTGGCCGAGCCAGCCATGGGTCTCGCCGATCAGGAGGATCGCCTCGCCTTCCGCCTTGAACGCGAGCGTCGCGGACTTGGTGAAATCGTCGAGCACGCCGACGCCGCCGATCGAGGGCGTCGGCAGAATGGCGCGGCCGTTGGTCTCGTTGTAGAGCGAGACGTTGCCGGAAACGACCGGGAAGTCCAGCGCGCGGCAGGCTTCCGAAATGCCCTGCAGGCAGCCGACGAACTGGCCCATGATCTCGGGCCGCTCAGGATTGCCGAAATTGAGATTGTCGGTGATCGCGAGCGGCTTGCCCCCGACCGCGGTGATGTTGCGCCAGGCTTCGGCCACTGCCTGCTTGCCGCCTTGATAAGGATCGGCCTCGCAATAGCGCGGCGTCACGTCGACGGTCATCGCCAGCCCCTTCGGCCCATCCTGCACGCGGACCACGGCCGCATCGCCGCCGGGGCGCTGCACGGTGTTGCCCAGGATGACGTGATCGTACTGCTCCCAGACCCAGCGCTTCGAGCAGAGCTCGGGGGTGCCGATCAGCTTCTCCAGCGCCTGCGGAATGCCAAGCGGCGCCTCGACATCGCGCGCATGGATCACCGGCTGCGCGGCGCAAGCCGTGTGCGGGCGATCATAGAGCGGCGCCTCGTCGCCGAGTTCCTTGATCGGCAGATCGGCCATGACGTCGCCGCCATGCTTGACCACGAAACGCTTGGTTGGCGTGGTGTAGCCGACCACAGCGAAATCCAGGCCCCATTTGCGGAAGATTGCCTCGGCTTCCTGCTCCTTCTCGGGCTTGAGCACCATGAGCATGCGCTCCTGGCTCTCCGAGAGCATCATCTCGTAGGCGCTCATGCCGGTCTCGCGGGTCGGCACCGCGTCGAGATCGAGGTCGACGCCGAGATCGCCCTTGGCGCCCATCTCGACCGCCGAGCAGGTGAGCCCCGCCGCGCCCATGTCCTGGATCGCGATCACGCAGCCCTTTTCCATGATCTCGAGGCAGGCCTCGAGCAACAGCTTCTCCGCGAAGGGATCGCCGACCTGCACGGTCGGCCGCTTCTCCTCGGAATTGTCGTCGAATTCGGCCGAGGCCATCGAGGCGCCATGAATGCCGTCGCGCCCGGTCTTCGAGCCCAGATAGACGATCGGCATGTTCACGCCGGAGGCGGCCGCGTAGAAGATCTTGTCGGCGTCGGCGAGACCGACCGCCATCGCGTTGACCAGGATGTTGCCGTCATAGCGGGTATGGAAGCGGACTTGCCCGCCGACCGTCGGCACGCCGAAGGAATTGCCGTAGCCGCCGACGCCGGCGACCACGCCGGAGACGAGATGCCGGGTCTTCGGATGCTCGGGCGCGCCGAAACTCAGCGCATTGAGGCAGGCGATGGGGCGCGCGCCCATCGTGAACACGTCGCGTAAAATGCCGCCGACGCCGGTGGTCGCGCCCTGATAGGGCTCGATATAGCTCGGGTGGTTGTGGCTCTCCATCTTGAAGACCACGGCCTGGCCGTCGCCAATGTCGATCACGCCGGCATTCTCGCCCGGCCCCTGGATCACCCAGGGCGCTTTCGTGGGCAGTCCGCGCAGGTGGATGCGCGAGGATTTGTACGAGCAGTGCTCGTTCCACATCGCCGAGAAGATTCCGAGCTCGGTGAAGGTCGGCACCCGCCCGATCAATTTCAGGATGCGCTCATACTCGTCCGGCTTGAGCCCGTGGGCGGCGACGAGTTCGGGGGTGATCTGGGGCTCGTTCATGGGTCCCTTATTAGGTAGATCGGCGGTGCGGGCAAAGGCCTTTTATGGCGCTTTTCCGCCCTGTCCAGAGCTTTGCGGCGGCGGCCGCGGGCTGACGAATTTGCAGAAACGGACAGGATCGGATTTAAGGATCGGAACTCAATTTTGAAAGTCTGCGAGCGTGAACGACCTCTCCAAGACCGCATTCCTCCGCCGCCCGGACCTGCATGTCGCGACCGAGGGCGAATTCAAGGGCTGGCGCACCTGGATCCGGGACAGCTTCGAGAGCCATATCGGCCCATTCTGGCACCGGATGGATGAGAACGGTCGCGTGCAGTGCGCTTTCCGGGTGGAGAAGAAGCACCTCAACGGGATGCGCAACGTCCATGGCGGCTGCTTCATGGCCTTTGCGGATTACTGCCTGTTCGCGATTGCCTCGGCCGAATTGGAAGGCCCGGGCGTGACGGTGGCATTCTCCTGCGAATTCCTCGACGCGGCCCGCGAGGGCGAGCTGGTCGAATGCACGGGCGAAGTGACCCGCGCCGGCGGCTCGCTGATCTTCCTGCGCGGCATGCTGAAAGCGGGTGAGCGCTCGCTATTTACCTTCTCCGGGACGATCAAGCGGGTGAAGCTGAAGGCGCCGCTTGAGGCCAGCGCATAGCTCCCCACCTTTCCTTTTTGCGTGCCCAGGCTAAGACTGGCTCCAGCGCGCCAATGCGCCGGGAGCAACAGGTGCCGAAGAGCACATCAAGGACGGGTAGCGTGACGGCTGCCGTGGAAACGCCTGCGCTGTCAGCCCTGGAGCGGCCGCACCATCGCTGGCAGGATTATGCGTTGCTGCTCGCGCTCGCCTGCTGCTGGAGTTCGACTTATCCCTTGACCAAGATCGGTCTCGGCTCGATCCCGCCGGTCACCTTCATCTCGGCCCGCTCCCTGATTGCGGCGCTGTTTCTGCTGGTGATCCTGCGCATCCGCGGCCTTCGCATTCCGACCGACGCCAAGGCGTGGAAGCTGTTCGCGTTCCAGCAGACCATCAACTCGACGATCCCGTTCCTTGTCATCACCTGGGCGCAGCAATACGTGGCGGCAGCGCCCACCGTGGTGCTGGCCTCGACCACGCCGATTTTCGCCTTCCTGATCACCTGGGCCATCACGCGGCATGAGCCCGCGACGCTGTTGAAACTCACTGGGGCGATCCTCGGCCTTGCCGGCACCGCCGTCATCATCGGCCTCGATGCACTCAGCGGCCTCGGCAGCGAGATCTTCGCCGAGATCGCGATCCTGCTCGCCACCATCTCGTTTGCGTGCGCGACGATCTTCGGCCTCCGCCTGTCTGATTACGACCCGATGGTGGTCGCCGCCGGCTCGCTCTTGTTCGGCGGATTCATCCTGCTGCCGGCGGCCATCGTCATCGAACACCCCTGGACCCTGCATCCGACGCCGCAGGCGCTTGCCGCCGTCACCACCATGGGCATCTTCTCCAGCGCAATCGGCCTGATGCTGTTCTACATGTGCCTCGCCCGGCTCGGCACGCTAACCACCAATGCCCAAGGCTATCTGCGCATCCCGATCGGCGTCGGCCTGTCGGTGGTGCTGCTCGGCGAAGCCGTACCCTCGAACCTCGCCCTCGGGCTTGTGCTCGTCATGGCAGGGGTAGCAGCGATGACCGTTCCGGGTGACCGCTACAAGCTCGCCCTGAACTGGCTGCGGGCGCGGCTGACGGGCGCGTAGAGTGGGCAAAGCGCAGCGTGCCCACCATCTAACGGGTTGCTCGCAATGGTGGGCACGCTTTCGCTTTGCCCACCCCTACGGCGTCGTCGCAGACTTCATGATTCGAATGTCAAACAGCTCTCCGCTGTCATCGTCCGGCTTGACCGGACGATCCAGTATCCCAGAGGCGGTCGTGCTTGAGCCGAGAAGCCCCCGGATACTGGATGCCCCGCCTTCGCGGGGCATGACGGTGGAGTATGAGGAAGCAACAGTTCGCATTCTCGCGGCATGATTTGCCCGAGGTTTGCATCTCGTTCCACCCTCTCATTGAACAGAGGGCGCAGGGAAAGCCGGGTGCTGGTTGCACCCGTGGGTCCCGTGCAACA
>NZ_JBEGDB010000230.1:0-12833 GCF_043638955.1 Bradyrhizobium sp. 31Argb
TCCTCCTTGCCGACCAGTTGACCTGTTACCCATGTCGCCGGTCTATTCTGTTACCCATGTAGCCGGTCAGGACCGCGTTCTTTCCTTCTCCCCTTGTGGGAGAAGGTGGCGCGAAGCGCCGGATGAGAGGTTGTCTCCACGGCGACGGTATGTCCGGAGAGAACCCTCACTCAGCGATCGCCAATCCTAGACGTGCTGGCCACCATTGATGTGGATTTCGGCGCCGTTCACGTAGGAACTGGTTTCCGTGCACAGGACATAGATGATCTTGGCGACTTCGTCGGGCGTGCCCAGGCGATGCATCGGGATCTGCTGCTCGACGATCTTCTCGGTGCCCGGCGACAGGATCGAGGTGTCGATCTCGCCCGGCGCGATCGAGTTGACACGGATGCCGACGCGCCCGAAATCGGACGCCATCTCGCGCGTCAGCGCCGCGAGCGCCGCTTTCGAGGTGGCATAGACCGCGCCCGCGAAAGGATGCACGCGGGAGCCCGCGATCGAAGTGACGTTCACCACGGCACCCCTGGCGGTCTTCAATTCGTTGATCAGCCCGCGCGCCAGCATGATCGGCGCGAAGAAGTTGACGCGGAAGACATGCAGCCAGGTGTCGATATCGGTGTCCATAGTACCGAGCCGCGTGCCGCCCGGCCCCTTGGGCGAGATCGCGGCATTGTTGACGAGCGCGTGCAGCTCGTCGTTCTCCAGCCGCCTGCGGATTTCTGAGATCGCGCGCACGGTGTCGTCATGGTCGCCGAAATCGACCTCGATGTGATCCTCAGGTCCGGCGCCCCAGGGGCAAACTTCCGGAAAGGCGTGCCGCGAGCAGGTGATGACGCGCCAGCCGGCCGAGGAGAAGCGGATCGCGGTAGCATGGCCGATGCCGCGGCTGGCGCCGGTCAGGAGTAGCGTGCGCCGCGGCGCGTTCGATGTGTTCGGCATTGGACGGCTCTCTCGTTCTTCGTCATGCCCGGCCTTGTGCCGGGCATCCACGTGTTCGGACTGGCTCGAAACTGAGACGTGGATGGCCGGGACAAGCCCGGCCATGACGGTCTGAGTTTTACGGATAAAGCCTTACTTTGGACCAGGCCTGGCTTGGGCCCTCGCGGCGGAATTCGATGCGGTCGTGCAGGCGGTAGGGACGGTCGTGCCAGAACTCGATGCTGACAGGCGTGATGCGCCAGCCGCTCCAGCCTTGCGGGCGCGGCACCTCGCCGATCACATATTTTGCGGCGACTTTCGCGATCGCCTGCTCGAAGGCGAAGCGGCTCTCCAATGGCTGCGACTGCTTGCTGGCCCAGGCGCCGAACTGCGCCTGCTTCGGGCGCGTCGCGAAATAGTCGTCGGCCTCGGCGTCGCTCACCGGCGACACGTTGCCGCGGATGCGCACCTGACGGCGCAACGATTTCCAGTGGAATAGTAAAGCGGCCTTAGGATTTGCGGCGAGTTCGCGGCCTTTGGCGCTGGCGACGTGGCTGTAGAACACGAAGCCGTCCGCGTCATAGCCTTTCATCAGTACCATCCGCACGTCCGGCAGCCCGTCGGGATCGACGGTTGCGAGCGCCATCGCGTTGGGATCGTTCGGCTCGGACTTGGCTGCTTCGGCAAACCATTCGGCGAACAGCGCAAATGGTTCTTCCGCGGCGGTAAAATCACCCGATGTTAACGGTGTAGGGTGTTTGATGGAGGTCGTGTCTGTCATGTCAGGAGTCCAGCGTTGCGTCCGTCGGCCTCAGAGCGCGCGTTACTCGCCCTATATAGGACGTCCTTATATAGGGCATGGGGACGCGTTGGCCTATCGGCGATCCGCCCGGCGGGGACGGTGATGACATTGGTTCTAATCGGCCTCGGGGCCGGCGGTTGCGCCCTGTCGCGCGGGGACAGTTTCGCCCGGCTGGACGACAAGGACTTGACGGGTGCGCTCGGCGCGACCCAGGTAAGGGCATCGGCGCCGACCGACAGCGACCTCGCCTTTGCCCGCAACGCCGCCTCTGACGTGCTGACCAAAGGCGACAAGGATTCCAGCCAGGCCTGGGAAAATCCCGAGACCGGCGCGCGCGGCTCGGTGACGCCGCTGTCCCAGGCTTACGCCGCTGAGGACGGACGGACCTGCCGCGATTTCCTGGCGAGCTACGTCAACGGCCGGACCGAAAGCTGGCTGCAGGGCGCCGGCTGCCGGACCGGACGTGGGCGGTGGGAGATCCATAATCTGAAACCTTGGCGATCCTGATCGCTGAAAAGCAGTTGCAAAAATGCCACTGCGTCCCCAAATGACACCGAAGTGGGCGACAAGCCCGAAAATTTCAGGTCTGATTTCCCGTGAAGGAGACGTGACGGATGCGCGACCCCTATGAGGTCCTGGGGGTGCCGCGGGGCGCCAGCGGTGCCGCGATCAAGAGCGCCTATCGCAAGCTCGCCAAGAAGCATCATCCCGACAGCAACAAGAACGATCCGAAGGCTGCCGAGCGTTTTGCCGAGATCAACTCGGCCAACGAAATCGTCGGCGACGAGGAGAAGCGCAAGCAATTTGACCGCGGCGAGATCGACGCCGAGGGCAAGCCGCGCTTCCAGGGCTTCCCCGGTGGAGGCTTTGGCGGTGGCGATGCGCGCGGTCATGCTGGTCCGGGCGGGTTCGAAACCTATACGTTCCGCAGCGGCGCCGGCGGCGGCACGGGCGGCGGCGCCGCGGGCTTCGAGGACATCCTCAACAGCATGTTCGGCGGCGGTGCGCGTGCGCGCAGCGGCGGCACCCAGTTTGAATTCGACACCGGTGGTGTCGGCCTCGACCTCGACCTCAGCGTCGCCATGACGGTGTCGCTGGAGGAGGCGGTGAAGGGCGCCGAGAAGCGCGTCCGCCTGCCGACCGGCAAGGAACTCAACGTCAAGATTCCCGCCGGCGTCAGCTCAGGCCAGCAGATCCGGCTGAAGGGGCAGGGCGAGACGGCGCCCGGCCATCGTCCCGGCGATCTCCTGATCACCGTGACGATCGCGCCGCATCCCTTCTTCAAGGTCGACGGCAACGATCTCAGGATCGAGCTGCCGATCACACTGTACGAGGCGGTGCTGGGCGGCAAGGTCCGCGTGCCGACGCTTGGCGGCGCGGTCGAATTGTCGATCCCCAAGAACACCTCAAGCGGGCGCACGTTTAGGCTGAAGGGCAAGGGCCTGCCGAAGTCGGGCGGCGCGGGCGACCTCTATGCCAC
The DNA here is from genome assembly GCF_043638955.1 of Bradyrhizobium sp. 31Argb. Classification (NCBI taxonomy): domain Bacteria; kingdom Pseudomonadati; phylum Pseudomonadota; class Alphaproteobacteria; order Hyphomicrobiales; family Nitrobacteraceae; genus Bradyrhizobium; species Bradyrhizobium sp. 31Argb. The sequence goes on from NZ_JBEGDB010000230.1 coordinate 3,201, forward strand.
CACCCGCATTATCCTGCCCGACGGGAACGATGCGGAGCTGGAAGCATTGATGCAGAAGTGGCGCGACCAACATCCTTACAATCCCCGCAGCGATCTTGGCTGAGGGTGCGGCCTCGAGAGGGGGACCAGCGCTATACCAAACCCCAATCGAGGCCGCGAGCGCCGATCGGCGGATCGAGCGCTGCGCGATAACGCGGGAACATCCGGTGCGATTCTGAGACGCGCCGATGTCCTTATTCCAGATTTTCGATGACGGAATTGGGACGTCGGGCGAGTGTGGCTATTGCATCACGAACGTCCGCGAAATGCGGGCGTTTTCGCAAAACCCGGTATCATCCGGTCTTTCGAATCCGTGTACGCGAACTACATAAGGTCGTGCGATGGCGCTTTGCGCTGTCGCAGCCCTCCTTGGGCGTTTCCTCCCTAGACTTGGGCCGCTTGCTGTCGCAGGTGGCCCTTTTTTCTCAGCCCCAGCACACGACCCCGTAGCCCGGAAGAAGCGAAGCGCAATCCGGGACCGTTCGATCAGCGCACGATCCGCTAAGTTGCCCCACGCGAACTCGCCCCGGGTTGCGCTACAAGAAGAGCGGTCGTTGGTGTAAGTACGTCATCATGGTCCGGTATCGGCGCAACTTCCTCCCTGGCGGGACCTTTTCTTCACCGTGACGCTGCATGATCGCAGCTCGTCTGCACTGGTGGACCATGCCTCGCTGTTGCGCGCGGCGTTCCGAAAGACCCGCAACGAGCGCCCCGTTTGTTCTCGATGCCGTGGTTGTTCTTCCCGATCACCTGCATGCCATCATGACCCTGCCTGAGGGGGACGCGGATTTCTCGGACCGATGGCGCCGAATCAAGTCAGCCTTCGCAGCGTCGCGGCCGCGGGCGTCCCGCTCTCACGTGACCACCGCGGCGAATACGCTCTTTGGCAGAAGCGCTTCTGGGAGCACACGATCCGCGACGAAAGCGATTTCGAGCGCTGCGCCGATTACATCCATTTCAATCCGGTCAAGCATCGGCTGGTCGGCTCACCAGTCGATTGGCCGTTCTCCTCGCTGCATCGCTATGTTCGCGCTGGAATATTGCCCCGGGACTGGAGCGGATCTGGTGAGGCGGATGGTGGGAACTTTGGAGAGCGAGCGGATTAACCTGCACGCAGCCCCTGTAGCCCGGGTGGAGCGCAGCGCAACCCGGGGCAGGTAGCGCAGCGCGCGACTCCGTTCCCAGGTTGGAGAGGCTATCCCCGGGTTACGCTGCGCTCCACCCGGGCTACAAGGGCGCTCCCGCTCCGAGCTACCCGCCGTTCTTTTCCATCTGGTCGTAGACGGCTTGCGCGATCTGGGTCAGGCGGTTGCGGTCGCTGCCGCCGCTGACGACATAGCCGACGCCGCGGTCGGCCCAGAACAGCGCGCCTTCATTCCCGTGCGTGGCGTAACGCATCTGCGTGGTCTCGGCCTGCGCCTTGGAGGCGTAGACCGTGAAGCGCTCGCCGGAGGCGCTCTCATACATCAGGAAGGAAGCCGGCCGCCCGGTCGGGCCGGGCAGCAGCCGGCCGCCAACCAGCTTCAATCCCGCCGCCGACATATCCGGCGCGCGCACGTCCCAGCCGCAGCGCTTGGTCAGCCAGGCCTGGAGATGGGCGCGCTCATCGCCGGGCACCTCGACCGGATGGCGGACCTCGACCACATAGAGCCGGTGCGCGTCCATCGCATCGAGCGTGAAGCTCTGCAGCGGCGAGGGCGTGGCTGCCGCGCCATGCGCGATCCAGCCGACGCCGCCGCCGGCGATGAACGCCAGCAGCGTCGCGGCAATGGCGCCATAGACCAGCTTGCGCGGCTGACGCACGAGCTGCTCGATCTCGAGCCGCTTCGGCACCGCTTCGTCGGCGACCGAATCGTAGCGCGCGTGCAGCACGTCGGCCATGGCGAGCCACGACCGCACCCGCTCGGCGTCATCAGGGTGCGCTGCCAGCCACGCCTCCACATCGCCGCGGCGCTCCGCCGGCAATTCGTTGTCGACATAGGCGTGCAGCTCGTCCTCGGTGACGGGAATCCTGGGGTTGGTCATCGCAGTCGTCTCTGTCTAATTCTCAAGAAAAGAAATCGCCTCAACCTGATGTCATGGCCATGCACAACGCCTGCCATCACTTCACCCGCCTCAGCGCCGTCGCCCGTTCGCCCTCGAGGAAGGCTTTAACGTGGGCGCGTGCGCGCGCAAGCCGGGACATCACGGTGCCGATCGGCACGCCCTGGATGTCGGCGACCTCGCGGTAACTCAATCCTTCCAGCATCACCAGAAGCAGCGCCGCGCGCTGCTCTTCCACCAGCGTCGCCAGCGCGCGGGCGATGTCGCGGCCTTCGGCTTCCGTGCCGCTGGCGTCCGGATTGTTGTCCAGCAGCGGCATGAATTGCGGCCGCCGCGCCAGCGAGCGCCGGCGGTTCTTGTTGAGGTTGGTCAGGATCGTATAGAGCCAGCTCCTGACGTCGCCGCCGAGGAACAGCCGCTCCGAGCGCAGCGCCCGCACCAAGGTGTCCTGCACCAGGTCGTCGGCGATATCGGCATCGCGCGCGAGCGCCCGCGCGTAGCGGCGCAGTGCCGGGATCATGGCTTCAACACTCTGCCGGAACGCGGTCATGACACCGGAATCTTCACCCTGCTTCGGCTCGGACGCCTACTCAACATAACACCTGAGTGACGTGGCTATTCCTTGTAGCGATTTGTAGCCCCGGGTTGCGTTTCGCTCCACCCGGGCTACAGGATCGGGCAAAATGGCCGTGAAGGGGGCTGTACCGCGGTGGAGCGCTGGTGTACCTCCGAATACCAAATCCAACGCGGGAGTGGACAGCGGATGGCACAGAAATCGGGTCTGATGCAGGGCAAGCGCGGCGTGATCCTTGGCGTCGCCAATAACCGCTCGATCGCCTGGGGGATCGCCAAAGCCTGCCACGACGCCGGCGCCGAGATTGCGCTCACCTGGCAGGGCGATGCGCTGAAGAAGCGGGTCGAGCCCTTGGCGAAGGAATTGAACGCGCTGCTGCTCGGCCATTGCGACGTCACTGACGCTGCGACCATCGACGCGGTGTTCGACGTCGTCAGGGAGAAGTGGGGCAAGATCGATTTCGTCGTGCATGCGATCGCCTTCTCCGACAAGGACCAGCTCGACGGCCGCTACATCGAGACCACGGCGGAGAATTTCTCCAAGTCCATGCTGATCAGTTGCTACTCGCTCACCGCGATCGCGCAGCGGGCCGAGAAGCTCATGACCGACGGCGGCTCGATCATCACGCTGACCTATTACGGCGCCGAGAAGTGGATGCCGCATTACAACGTGATGGGCGTGGCGAAGGCGGCGCTGGAAGCGAGCGTACGCTATCTGGCCGCCGATCTCGGCGAGAAGAACATCCGCGTCAACGCGATCTCGGCAGGTCCGATCAAGACGCTTGCGGCCTCCGGCATCGGCGATTTCCGCTACATTCTGAAGTGGAACGAGTACAACGCTCCAATGCGGCGCACGGTCACGATCGAGGAGGTCGGCGATAGCGCGCTCTATCTGTTGTCCGATCTCTCGCGCGGCGTCACCGGCGAGGTGCATCACGTCGATTCCGGCTATCACATTGTCGGCATGAAGCGTCCCGATGCGCCTGACATTTCGCTCGCCAAGGAATAGCTGCGCGTCGATAGCAATGCCAACAATCTACTACATCCGCCATGGCGAGACGGCATGGAACGCGGAAGGCCGGCTTCAGGGCACCCTGGATATTCCGCTGAACGATCGCGGGCGTGCGCAGGCGTCCCATGCCGGCCATGTGCTCGCCGACCTTCTCACGCGCGACGGGTATGACAGGGCAGCGCTGCCTTACGTCTCGAGTCCGCTCGGACGGGCGCGCCAGACTATGGAGCTGGCGCGCCGCGCGCTGGAATTGCCGCCCGGGGACTATTCGCTCGACGACCGGTTGCGCGAGATCGGCTACGGCGTCTGGGAAGGCTCGACGCTGGCGCAGATGCAACTCGCCGATCCCGAGCTCTACGCCAAGCGCCAGACCGCGAAGTGGACGATGGCGCCGGAGGGCGGCGAGACCTACGCCTTGGTCCAGCTTCGGGTGCGCGATTGGTACGACTCGCTCCTGGGCGACACCGTCACTGTGGCCCATGGCGGCACCTGCCGCGCCCTGATGGTGTCGCTCGGGATCGAAACCCCTGATAGCGCCGCGGACCTCTACATCGAGCAGGGCGCCGTCTATGTGTTTCGCGACGGCGGGCTGGTGAAGTATAGTTAAGGCGCTCGTAATTGAGCGGTCATTCCGGGGCGGTCCGCAGGACCGAACCCGGAATCTCGAGATTCCGGGTTCGATGCTTTGCATCGCCCCGGAATGACAGCCTGCCGCGTTTGACCGTGGTGTCCCCACGCGTTACGACAAGTCAGTATTGACTTACGAGTTAGGCGACGAATGTCCCATAACACCTTCGGCCATTTGTTCCGGGTCACGACCTTTGGCGAGAGCCACGGGGTCGCGATCGGCTGCGTGGTCGACGGCTGTCCGCCGCTGATCCCGCTGACGGTCGAGGACATCCAGCGCGATCTCGACCGCCGCCGCCCGGGGCAGTCCCGCTTCACCACCCAGCGCCAGGAGCCGGATGCGGTGAAGATCCTGTCCGGCGTGATGGCGCATCCGGAGACCGGCGTGCAGGTGACGACGGGCACGCCGATCGGGCTTCTGATCGAGAACACGGACCAGCGCTCGAAGGACTATTCCGAGATCAAGGACAAGTTCCGCCCCGGCCATGCCGACTTCACCTATGAGGCCAAATATGGCCTGCGCGATTATCGTGGTGGCGGCCGCTCCTCGGCGCGCGAGACCGCGACCCGCGTCGCCGCCGGCGCGATCGCGCGAAAGGTCCTGCCGGAGATCAAGGTCCGCGGCGCGCTGGTGCAGATGGGCCCCCACAAGATCGATCGCGACAAGTGGGACTGGGACGAGATTGGCCGCAACCCGTTCTTCTGCCCGGACAAGGACAAGGCGGCGTTCTTCGAAGACTATCTCGATGGCATCAGGAAGAAGGGCTCTTCGATCGGCGCGGTGATCGAGGTCGTGGCCGAGGGCGTGCCGCCCGGGCTCGGCGCGCCGATCTACGCCAAGCTCGATAGCGAGCTGGCGGCCGCGATGATGAGCATCAATGCGGTGAAGGGCGTCGAGATCGGCGCCGGGTTCGGCGCGGCCGAATTGTCGGGCGAGGAGAACGCCGACGAGATGCGCACCGGCAATAACGGCGTGCGTTTCCTGTCCAACAACGCCGGCGGCATCCTGGGCGGCATCTCCACCGGCCAGCCGGTGGTGGTACGTTTTGCGGTGAAGCCGACCTCCTCGATCCTGTCGCCGCGGCTGACCGTGGACCGCAGCGGCACCGACACCGATATCATGACCAAGGGCCGCCACGACCCCTGCGTCGGCATTCGCGCCGTGCCGGTGGGCGAGGCGATGATGGCCTGCGTGCTCGCCGATCATTTCCTGCGGCACCGGGGACAGGTTGGATAGAACCTGACAAGACAGAGGCCGTGATGCAGATCGACATCAGGGGGATCGCGGACTGGCTGATCGACGGCGCGAGGTCGACCCCTGTTGTCACCGACATGATCTCCGAACTGTGCGGGCGCCTGGTCGCGGCCGGCATCCCGCTGTGGCGGGTCGGATTCTTCATCCGGACGCTGCACCCCGAAATCTATGGGCGCAACTTCATCTGGAAGCCCGGCGAGGCCGTCGTCGTCGGCTCGGTTGACTACGACATCAAGCAAACGCCGGAGTTCATCGCAAGCCCACTTGCGATCGTCTTCGGCGAGGTCAGGGAGGTGCGGTGCCGAACCGACGATCCCGAAAGCCGGCGATTTCCCTTCCTCGACGACATGCGCGCGGAAGGCGTGACCGACTATGTGGCGATCCCGCTGCGATTCATCGACGGCCGCACGCACGCCTCGAGTTGGACCACCAAGCAGGCGGGCGGATTTACCGACGAGCAGCTCACCGCACTGCGATCGGTCCTGCCGGCGCTGACGCGTCTGATCGAGGTGATCGGCCTTCGCCGCGTCGCTGCGACCTTGCTCGACACTTATGTCGGCAACCGCGCGGGTGCGCGCATCCTCGATGGTCAGATCCGGCGCGGGCACGGCGAGACCATGCACGCGGCGATCTGGCTGTCGGACTTGCGCGGCTTCACTGCCTTATCGGATCGGCTTCCGGCCGAGACCGTCGTCGACATGCTCAACCGCTATTTCGACTGCCAGGTCGCCTCGATCCGCGCCCGTGATGGCGAGGTGCTGAAATATATGGGCGATGGATTGCTCGCGGTTTTCCCGATCGATGAGTATGTCGGGGATGCGCAACGGGTCTGTTCGCACGTGTTGGAAGCCGCGCAGGACATGCGGGCCAGCGTCGAGGCGCTGCGGTATCCGGTCGGCGACGTCGTCGAGCGCTTCCGTTTCGGCGTTGCGCTGCATGTCGGAACAATTCTCTATGGCAATATCGGCGGCGGCAACCGGCTCGACTTCACCTGCATTGGCCCTGCGGTGAATCTTGCCGCGCGACTGGAGAAGATCGCCGGCCGGCTCGGCCGCACCGTCGTGGCCTCCGAAGGCTTCGCCGGCATCTGCCGCGGCGGCTGGGATGATCTCGGCGAATTTCCGATCGCAGGCTTCTCAAAGGCCCAGCGCGTCTATGGCCTGGCGGGCGATGCGTCGCAAATTCATTCGTAGCCCGGGTTGCGCTGCGCTCCACCCGGGCTACGTCTGCGGCTGGCAGCAAGCTATTCCTCCGGCTCGGTCGTAAACAACAGCGGATAGCCCTTGGCGCGGCCGGCATCGGTGGCGCGTGTCGCCTTTGTCTCGGCGACGTCCTTGGTGAAGACCGCAACCACGCAGACGCCGCGCTGGTGTGCGGTGAGCATCACCTTAAAGGCCTGGTCCTCGGTCATGCGGAATTCCGCCTTCAGCACGGTGACGACGAATTCGCGCGGCGTGTAATCGTCGTTGATCAGGATAACCTTGTGCAGGCGCGGCCGTTCGACCTTGGTCTTGACCTTGGTTTTCGGGGTGGTGACGGTGTCGCTCATGGCGCGGCACTTCCTGCTGCTCTGCGAACAGAAAAGAATATCGCCTTCCCGGCAATCCCGGAACCGGCGGTTTTTGCACAGGCTCCTTGCAGGAGCGGGACGATCGCGGGCAAACGACAAAACCTCGCCAAAATCGGGGCAAGCACAAGGCCAAGCTTTAGATTTGGACGGAAGGCTAACCTGAATGTGAAGGACAAATGATGTTCGCCCTTTGCGCGGCGCAGTTTGCGTGTCACCATTGTTGACGTTCGACGGGAGGGCAGCTCATGCGCTGGTATGTCTCGATCGGGGTTGTGCTTGTCGCAGGCTGGCTTGTCGGCGGCGATGGGGCCGGCATCGCCGCGCCCGGGCCGGGCAACCAGGGCACCCGCCCGGTGGCGGAGAAGGACGCGAACCCCACCGTCGATGTCGAACTGATACTGGCCGTCGACGTCTCCTATTCCATGGACATGGACGAACTCGCGATCCAGCGCGAGGGCTACGCGCAGGCAATCGTATCGAAGGAATTCCTGCAGGCACTGAAGGCCGGTCCGAACGGCAAGATCTCGGTGACCTATTTCGAATGGGCCGCTTCCTCTGATCAGAAGATCATCATCCCCTGGCGGCTGATCGACGGCCCGGAAACCGCCGATGCCGTTGCCGCCGAGATCATGAAGACGCCGATCCGCCCGGCGTCGCGGACCTCGATCTCGGGTGCGATCAATTTCGCGGTGCCGCTGTTCGACGAAGATCCGTATCGCGGCCTCAGGCGCGTGATCGACATTTCCGGCGACGGCCCCAACAACAACGGCGCGCCGGTCTCGACCGCGCGCGACGCGGCGCTGGAGAAGGGCATCGTCATCAACGGCCTGCCGATCATGGTGAAGGAGCCGTCCTATTCCACCATGGATATCGACAATCTCGATCAATATTACGAGGACTGCGTGATCGGCGGTCCCGGCTCTTTCGTGGTGACGATCAAGGAGCGTGAAAAATTCAAGGAAGCGATCCGCACCAAGCTGCTGATGGAGGTCGCCGGCCGCACGCCGGAGCGCAAGATCGTGCCGGTGGCCGAAAAGGAGCCGCGCGTGAGCTGCATGATCGGGGAAAAGATCTGGCAGGATCGGTGGGGAAGGTAGGTTTTCTTCCGTAGGGTGGGCGAAGCGCAGCGTGCCCACCATCCACGTTCGGTGCAAGAACGGTGGGCACGCTGCGCTTTGCCCACCCTACGATTCTATGACGCCTCGCGCATCACCTGTTCGGGTGCACGGCGCAGCGAGTTCGGCAGGGCGGGGCCTGTGCCGAAGCGCATGATGATGTCCGGGCGCCGCTCGCCAAGCCCCATGACCGCAGCGAATTGCGAGCGGACCGCGGCCACCTCGACCGGTTGATTGACGAACGCATATTTCAGTCCGAGCGCGGTCGCCTGCAGTCCGAAACGCTGGCAGGCGCGGCCGACCGCGATCCAGTGAGCCTTGTCGCTGGCATCGGATGCAAGGACGACGACACCCGCTGAACTTACGATCTGCTCGCGGTACTTCTTGTTCTCTCCCTCTTCGGTCAGGAAGAAGCCGAGAAGCGGTCGGGCAATCCACGCGGGCAGCGCGGGATTTCCGGAGCAGCGCGAGAACAGTCCGTCCATCCTCGCCATGGCGTCGGCTTCGCTGAAGCGCAGCCAGCGTCGCAGTTCGTCCATGAATGCCTTGTCGCGCATCTGTGCCGAGTTGCCCTGAACGACGTAATCGGCGACGTCTGCGATCCCGGCCCGGTCGCTTATCATGATGGTCGAGACGCCGGGCTCCCGACATGCGCTCTCCAGCAGGCGCAGCGTCTCGGGTGAAACGGGCTTGCCGTCATAGATCGTGCGGCTGCTCTGGCGAACCGTGATCGCCTCGGCGAGCGGCGAGCGCGAGGAGGGGGCTGCTTCCAGATCGATCACGATCTCGTCGCCCTCGGCGACAGCATTCGCCTTGAGTCCAAGCATCGAGGCTGCCAGCACGAGGTTTTCCGCGGCGCATCCCAGGCTGACGAAGAGATGGTGGTCGTCCGGATCGACCACGGCGCATCTCCGCGTGAAGTCCGGCGCAATGACGATTCTGTCGGCAGCCGCGGTGAAGGTCCAGGGCTGCGTGTTGTGGCTGTTGGCTGCCAGGCTCGCAAAGCGCACGAGTTCTCGGTTTCGCGGCGTGGACCGCAACGGCGCTCTGACGATGCCGGCCGCCTCCTCATACGTCATTGCTGCTGCTCCTGCCTGCGACGACGGGCCTGTGATCGCCGCCGCGCCAAGCCCAAGCGCGGTTCCGAAGATCTGTCGTCTATCGATGAGCATCGACCCGCTTCCAACCAAATTTCGCACGGAAGCAGTTAGCGCAACCGGGAGCCGGGGCCGTTGACCGAGGTCAAGAGTTCGTTGTGCTACTACGCAAAGGAGCCCGCGGCATTTCTTCCCTTCTCCCCTTGGCGTGCATGCAATGCGCGTCGGATGAGCGACTATCTGGATTGTCAAGTTGCATTGGCGTAAGCGGCACGCGCCTCGCGTGCTTTGGCGTTGAGGCG